>JAQUSF010000074.1 GCA_028715215.1 Candidatus Zixiibacteriota bacterium | reverse complement strand
GAAATTTCAGAGTTGATCTACGAGACCTGCAAAACATACCTTCTTACGCAGGGCCGGTTCATTCTGATTCTCTGGGCATTCATAGCTATAATCATGATGGTTTATTTCGGCTGGCTGCGTCCGGTCTGGGCGGGTAACTTGCTGATTATTCTCCTGTTCAGCCTGGTTGGTATCGGTGGCAGTTATGCCGTTGCCTGGTTTGGCATCCGCATTAATACCTTTGCCAATTCCCGGTCAGCCTTTGCCAGCCTGAGCGGTCTGGCTTATCCGATTTATGCCATTCCGCTGAGAGCCGGTATCAGTGTGGGTACCCTGCTTATCTCCATAGAATTAATCATCATGCTGATAATCCTGGTTTTCGTTCCGGGTCATCTGGCCGGCTATTGCTTTATCGGGTTTGCCATCGGAGAATCGCTCGGGGCGGCGGCGTTGCGTATTGCCGGCGGTATTTTTACCAAGATTGCCGATATCGGTTCCGACCTGATGAAAATTGTCTTCAATATCAAGGAAGACGACGCCCGCAACCCGGGGGTGATTGCCGACTGTACCGGCGACAATGCCGGTGACTCGGTTGGTCCGACCGCCGACGGCTTTGAAACCTACGGCGTTACCGGGGTGGCGCTTATTACTTTTATCCTGCTGGCGGTGCTCGATACGAATATTCAAGTGCAGTTACTGGTCTGGATTTTTGTTATGCGCATCATGATGATTGCCACCAGCATCATTTCCTACTGGATAAACGGCGCCATCGCCAAAGCCAGGTTCAGTACCCTGACCAGTTTCAATTTTGAAACTCCGCTGACCACCCTGGTCTGGATCACTTCGCTTATCTCGATTGTCATGACCTATCTGATTTCATACCTGATGTTACCGGGATTGGGCGATGGTTCGCTCTGGTGGAAACTGGCTTCGATTATTTCCTGCGGGACTCTGGCGGGTGCCCTCATACCGGAACTGGTCAAAGTCTTTACGTCTACCAAATCACGCCATGTCAAGGAAGTGGTTACCGCGGCACGTAAAGGCGGCGCTTCGCTGGATATCCTGTCCGGTTTGGTATCGGGTAACTTCAGCTCATACTGGATGGGATTGACCATTGTCGGTCTCATGGCCATTGCCTGGGGTGTCAGCACCTGGGGTTTGGACAGCATCATGGCTGCCGCCCCGGTGTTTGCTTTCGGGCTGGTGGCTTTTGGTTTCCTCGGTATGGGTCCGGTGACGATTGCGGTTGACTCGTATGGGCCGGTGACCGATAACGCACAGTCGGTATATGAATTGTCCGTGATTGAAACACAACCTGGTATCAAGGAAGAAATTAAAAGAGATTTCGGTTTTGAACCTAATTTTGAACGCGCCAAGTTGTGTTTAGAGGAGGGCGATGGTGCCGGAAATACTTTCAAGGCGACGGCCAAACCGGTGTTAATCGGCACGGCGGTAGTTGGTGCCACCACTTTGATTTTCTCGATTATACTGTTGTTGTCTCAGCGGGTAGCCGGAGCGGGGCATGAAGCGGCAATTTCGCTGGAAAGTATCAGTACCATGCTGACTTTAGCCGGACATCATTTCTCACTTTTAAATGCCCCGTTTCTGCTGGGTTTGATTGCCGGCGGCGCGGTAATTTACTGGTTTACCGGAGCTTCCATTCAGGCGGTTTCAACCGGCGCTTACCGGGCGGTCGAGTTTATCAAAGCCAATATCCGGCTTGATTCCGGGGCTGAAAAAGCCTCGGTTAAAGACAGCAAACGGGTAGTGGAAATCTGCACCCAGTATGCCCAGAAAGGCATGTTCAACATCTTCATAACCGTCTTTTTCACGACTCTAGCATTCGCCTGTATCAACGAATATTTCTTTGTCGGTTACCTGATCTCTATAGCGACATTTGGTCTCTACCAGGCGATTTTTATGGCCAACGCCGGCGGCGCCTGGGATAATGCCAAGAAAATTGTCGAAACGGAACTCCGCGAGAAAGGCACGCCGCTTCATGCGGCGACGGTTATCGGTGACACGGTCGGCGACCCGTACAAGGATACCTCGTCGGTGGCCATGAACCCGGTTATCAAATTCACGACTCTGTTCGGTGTGCTGGCGGTGGAACTGGCAATTGGATTACCGCCCACGACCCGCCTGTTTATGGCGCTGGTTTTCTTTTTGATATCGGTTGTGTTTGTTTACCGGTCGTTCTACCATATGCGCATCAAAAGCAACGACACGACAGCATAGCAGCGAAATTATGATTTACACAGGGCACAATCTTTCACAGGTTGTGCTTTTTTTTATTGTTTACCAGAGAAAAAAAAGTGTCTATTAATTTTTAAAAGTGACTGGAAGTTTTTATACTCTTTTTTTTTATGAATCTGATTTTTATCTTTCCATCCAAAATTAACAATTGAACCTAATATTATTGAAATAATAGCAACTATTATATCTCTCCAAAATCTTACATTTTCCTTTTTTGTTACTATCCAATCTCTTATATCCCCTACTGTACCTACTATATAAGCATCTTTTTCTTTTGCAAGTCCAAGTGTAAACTCTTCCTCTGATTTCATCATAGCAATAATTGGTACTTGATCAGGTATAAGAACAACTTGTTGATCATTTTGTAGAGTTACACATGAACCATGTTCTATAGCAAGACGAGAAATTATTTTTGGTTTTAGTTTCTGTATAGGATATTTAGAGTTATCTTTAATCAATTGCCATAAATGCTCAAATTCCTCATCTTGATCAGTTATTATTAAACGTTTCGGATCCCCATAATTTGTTGTTAGCTTATTTATGTAGGCTGATTCTGCACCACTGATATTTAAAATAGACGAATAAATTTCAGTTTTTTCCAAAATATTAAAGCCAAATATAAGAATGGGAATAACTGCATACAACGATACTTTAAGAATGTTCTTAATAATCATAATTAAGTCTTTTAATAAATGTGCTTAATAAATTAAAGTACAGTGTTCCGTATGGTTTGTCAAGTAGTTATAGGTCAAACCCACTTGGGGTTTGACAATTTACTGAGAATGATAAAAAAAAGTCATGCCCCGAGTAGGCATACCCTACAAAAAGCTTGAGTTTCGACAATAAAGTGTGAACGCAGAGCGTTCAGGATTGCGTTCCCACGCAGAGCGTGGGAACGAGAAAAAATCTTCGACATTTCGACCTATAAGAACTGACACTTTTTTTAAAACTTAAAAGTTCGTCAGGTCACATCCGCCGCGGGCGGACAGGACCTGACGAAACTGTCAAAAAGTTCATAAAATCGTCAGGTCACAATTCCACCTCCGGTGGAATCAAGACCTGACGAAACAGGGGTAGTTTGTGATTTTTAAGTGAACGCAGAGTGTTCAGGATTGCGTTCCCACGCAGAGCGTGGAAACAAGAAGAAGTCGGGTTTCTCATCCGCCGATGGTGGATTCGGAACCTCGACCTACTGGAACTCGCAAAAAAAACTCCCCGGTTGACAAATGCTGACTATTGTCTTATCCTTGTACATATATCCAATGTGATAAATATCAAAGGAGGATGATATGCCCAAAGCGACCTTTTTAGGCCATTCCTGTGTGACTCTCACCGATGGCAAGTATAATCTCATCATAGACCCGTTTCTGACTGACAACCCCCAGGCGGCTGTTAAAGCCAATGAAATCAAGGCTCATTATGTGCTTATCACCCATGGTCATGGTGACCATGTCGGGGACGGTATCGCCATCGCTAAACGCAATAACGCTATGGTTATCGCCAACTATGAGCTGGCTAATATGTGCGGCGCCGAGGGCGTCAATATTCACCCGATGCATATCGGCGGCGGACATAATTTCGAGTTTGGCCGGGTGAAACTGACAATTGCTCATCACGGTGGTGGCTATGGTCCCGATGCCTCCCGCTACACCGGCCCCCCGGTCGGCTTTTTAATTACCATCGGCGGTAAAACCGTTTATCATCCCGGTGACACCGGCCTGTTTTATGACATGAAACTAATCGGCGAAATGAACCATATCGCCCTGGCTTTTCTGCCGATCGGCGACAACTTTACCATGGATGTGGATGACGCTGTAAAAGCGGTTGAGTTTTTAAAACCCCGTAAAGTCGTCCCGTTCCATTATAACACCTGGCCGCTTATCGAGGCTTCCCCCAAGGAATTCGCCGCCAAAGTCCAGGGTACCGAAGTGGTGATTTTAAAACCCGGGGAAGCAGTCGAATTTTAAAATTAACGCCTTTTCGGTTACGGCAGGTATTTTTCATAAGTACCTGCTTTTTTTTGGCTTTTTTCAGGCTTCGTCGGTTCTTGAAACGGGCTTTTTTTAAGTTGATTGTAATTTTTCTCAGGTTAGAATATAGTGTTGTGTTGTATAAAAAAATATAAATAAGTTCAAGGATGGAATATGAAAAAATTGTTTAAAATACTGTTGTGGCTGGCGGGTATTTTTATCGCGCTGGTTATCGTTGCCATAATCGGTCTCAAGCTGTTTTTCCCGAAGGAAAAAGCCAAAGCATACGCTATCGAGGAAGGCAGCGCCGCTCTGGGACGGCCGCTGGCAGTCGAAGATATCGATATCTCCATATGGGGCGGGCTGGGGATAAAGCTGGTCAATGTCACGATTGGTAATCCGGAAGGTTTTAAAGGAGAGGCTCTTCTCAAGGCGGAAGATATTGACCTTAAATTGCGGTTATTACCCCTTTTAAAAAAGGATATCCGCATCAGCCGGTTGATAATAGAGAAACCGCAGGTAGCTTTGCTCAAGAGGGCTGACGGTTCGAACAATTTCACTTTTGCCGCAGTCGGTACTGCTCTGCCTGCTGAAACCGCTCAGAAGGTTCCGGCGGAAGCCCGGGCGGCATCCGCAGCCATCTCCTTCGATAAATTCGAAATCAACAACGGCCAGGTACTATATGTCGATGACAGTTCGCAAATACAGCTGAAGCTGGACCGGTTGAACCTGGCGACATCGTTGCAGAATCCCCGTGCAAATTATTACCTTTCCGAGGGTAATCTCCAGGCCGACCGCATCGAGCTTACCCTTGAAGAACCCTACCCTGCCTATGCTATTACCGTAAAATATCGCGCCAGCTACAATTTAAATGAAAATCTTCTGACTCTGGAAAGCACTGATTTGACTCTCAATGGTCTGAAATTCAAACTGTCCGGGACATTGAATAAGCCCATGGATACCATGGTCGCCAGGATAAATGTCAAGTCCGATAAGATAGCCGTAGTGGATTTGTTTAAGCTTCTGCCCAAAGGTCAGCTGACGGCAGTCAAAGATTTCAAAATCGAAGGCGGTTTTTCATTTAACGCCGACCTTGAATACAATGCCGCACTGGAAAAAGAAGCTTTCAAGTATAATGGCTCAGCCACTATTTCGGATATGGTTATGGCTAAAAAAGATATCCCCGGTCAACTGAAATTTCGGAGAGCTCTTATTGATTTCGCCCCTGATAACCTGCGGATGGCTATCGAAGAGGGAACATTTGACAGTAAACCGTTCAAGGGCCATGTACTGGTTAAAGATTTTGAGAATCCCATGGTCAATGGTGAACTGGCCGGTAATTTTAACCTGGTTTTTCTTGAACCGTTCCTGCCGGCGGAGTCGTCACATAAAGTAACGGGGGAATCAAGTTTCGATATCAAGTTCTCCGGACCGGTGAAAGATTACAAGAATATGAAATACTCCGGAACCCTGGCTATTGTCAACGGTACTTATAATTCCGGCCTTCTGCCCGAGCCGGTTGAGGCGTTTGAACTCGATATGTATTTTGACCGCGACCTGGTCAATGTCAAAAAATTCAATGCCCGAACCACTTCCGGTAATCTCAGTTTTACCGGGCGGGTGAACAACTTGATTCCCTATTTTCTGGCTGATTCGGCCGAAGCTCTCAAAATTCATCCGGCATTCGACGGCGACATTAAAGGCAACCTTAATCTGGCTCTTTTAAACGATTTCCTGCCGGACAAGGGACACCCGGAGTTAAAGGGTAAATTTGCCCTGGACGTCAACGTAAACGGTACCACGGCCAATCTTGCCCGTCTGAAAGTCCGCGGCACCGCCTCGGTCACTGAAGCTTCTTACACCGATTCTCTTTTGCCCGAACCGATTCAGCACCTGGCGATGGATATGACTCTTAAACCTGACACGATAGGTTTTAACCGGTTCGACGTTAAATTCGTGTCCAGCGACGTTTCCATAAACGGCAGATTGATTAACCCCTTTCCGTATCTTCTCCCCATGGAAAACATCGACCGTTCAAAAGTTGCAAAGCCCAATTTCCTGTTTGAATTGAGTTCACACTATTTCGATACGGATAAATTATTTCCCGAAGCCGTACCCGGCTCAGCTCCTGCGAGTGCCGCCGGTGCTACTGGAGAAGTATCGGCTTCACTTGATTCGGTCTCGATGGTGTTTGTTCCGGATATAGATGGTCAGGGGACGTTTAAAGTCGACACCTTGATTTACAGCAAAGTGGAATTTACTCAGATAAACGGCAAACTGAAAATAAAAGACCGTAAAATCACGGCTTATGATGCCAGCGGGAAGGTGTATTCCGGCGACGTAACCGGGGAAACCACCATTGATTTGAATGATTTCGAAAAGCCCCGCTACAGCGGTCAATTCCGGGCTACCAAAGTGGAAGTTGATGATTTCATCACCCGTTTCAGCAAATTCGGAGGGCATGTTTTCGGTAAGGTTGATTTAACGGGAAGTTACGATGCAGTCGGCTGGGAAGCGGAGGAGTTCCTTAACTCTCTGAATATGAACGGGGTGGGAACCATGCAGGAAGGCAAACTGGTAACTTCCGGGGCGGTTTATTCGGTTATCAGCGGCCTGGCCGAAAAAGCCGGTCAAACGTTTGACAAGGAACAAGCGTTAAAGAATTTAAAGAGCAATATTATCGTCAAGGACGGGAAGGTCTATCTGGATAATCTGAAAGCCAAACTGGGCAACCTGGGGGATATGGAACTGGGCGGGTATTATGGCTTTAATGATGAAATTAGCTACACCGGTTCAATCCTTCTTTCGGAAGCAACGACCAAAGACCTGATGTCCAAAGGCGGGTTGCTGGGCGGTTTAACCAGTATTTTATCGAATAAAACCACCACCCGGCTGCAACTGCCCATAAAAGTTGTCGGCACCGTGGATAAACCCCAGGCGGAAATTGATTATTCGGCGATGGCGGAAAAAGCCGGTGACAACCTTAAAGATGGTGCCAGGAATTTACTGGACGGTCTTATCAAGAAAAAGTAAGGTCAATTTTTAAAATTTTTTTTCGATAATAAGGATATGATTTTTAAATCCCTTATCGAGGATGTGAAAGCTATCTACCGCAATGATCCGGCGGCGAAGAATATTGAGTTCATTATCTATCCCGGGTTTCTGGCTCTTTTTTTCCATCGCTTCATCCATGTAATGCATAATTTAAAAATTCCTTTTGTCCCGCGTCTGTTATCGGAAGTCAATCGTTTTTTCACCGGGGTGGAGATTCATCCCGGAGCCAGAATCGGGGCGGGGTGTTTCATTGACCACGGCCACGGCATCGTTATCGGAGAAACCACTGTCATCGGCAATAACTGTGTTCTTTTCCATAATGTCACCCTGGGCGGCACCGGTAAACATGTCGGTAAGCGCCACCCGACTCTGGGCGATAACGTCTATGTCGGCACCGGCGCCATTCTGCTGGGACCGATAAAAGTAGGCAATAATGTCAAAATCGGCGCCAATACTTTTCTTTATATGGTCGATATCCCCGATAACTGCACCGTGGTCGGCACCCCCGGTGTCATCACCCGCATGAACAATCGGGCGGTTAATCTCAAACCGGAACGCACTCTCGTCCGTGAACAGGTCGAACCCCAGTAAGCAAATAATAAAATCCCCCGCATCTTTACTTAACTTGACGCTCCCATTGGTATTTTGTACTTTATCGTAAATGAAGGATAGAGTGTGAACTGGATCATTGAACAACTGGGGATACTGTCGAAGATTTTTTATTTTCTTATTCAGGTCGTTCACTGGACGATTATTATCAGTATCCTGGCATATCTTATCGCGTTAGTATGCGGCCTGGTGTTCGGCGTCGCCCGCATTGCCAACAATCGGTTCATCCGCTGGCTGGCCGGCGCTTATATCAATGTTCTTCGGGGCGTACCGCTTTTGGTACTCATATTCTTTTTTTATTTCGGCCTGGGCAAGATTATAAATTTAGACCGCCTGGTGGCCGGGGTGCTGGCGGTCGGTGTCTGTTACGGGGCTTACATGGCGGAAATTTTCCGCTCCGGTATCGAAGCCATCGATTATGGTCAGCACGAAGCCGCCATGTCGCTGGGCATGACCCGCTGGCAAACGTTAAGACATATTATCCTGCCGCAGTCGTTTCGCATCGTGGTTCCGCCGGCAGCCAATGAATTTATCGCCTGCCTTAAAGATTCTTCCCTGGTGTCCATCATCGGCCTGCGTGAATTGACCCGGGCCGGGCGGGAGTATGCCAACCAGTACTTTCTCGATTTCCAGACCTGGCTGGTGGTCGGTCTTATATACCTGATCTTAACTCTCAGCCTGACCCGCCTGGTAAAAGTTCTGGAAAAAAAATTCGCCGTTCACGGTTACGGGGTGATTAAAAAATGATGGTTGTGATTAAAAACCTGGTCTGCCGGTTTGGCAATATTACGGCGCTTGACGGCCTCAGCTTGGATATCGATAAAGGAGAGGTGCTCTGTATCATCGGGCCCTCCGGCTCCGGGAAATCCACCCTGCTTCGATGTCTGAACGCCCTGGAGGATTTCCAGGAAGGGGAAATAAGCATTGATGGTTTTAAAATTGATCGCCGGCATAAGGAAATACACCGGATCCGGCTCGAAATCGGCATGGTTTTCCAGAATTTCAATCTCTTTCCTCACCTGAATGTACTGGAGAACGTTAATCTGGCGCAACGGGTGGTCAGGAGACGAAGTCTCGCCGAAGCGACGTTTATTTCGCGGAAATTGCTCAGGAAGGTTGACCTCGAGGATAAAATAGACGCCTTTCCCGGCCAGTTGTCCGGCGGTCAGAAACAGCGGGTCGCCATTGCCCGGGCGCTGGCTATGAACCCCCGGATAATGTTATTTGACGAGGTTACCTCGGCGCTGGACCCGGAGATGACCGGCGAGGTACTGGCGGTCATGAAGCAACTGGCTCACGAAGGGATGACCATGCTGGTGGTGACGCATGAAATCGCCTTTGCCCGCGAGGTCGCCAACCGTGTTATTTTTATCGATGAAGGCCGGATTGTGGAACAGGGTAACCCGGAACAGGTGCTCAACAATCCGCACAATCAGCGTACCAGGGATTTTTTGGGGAAGGTGCTCTGAAATGAAACGACACCTTATTTTAGTTTCATGGCTCGCCACCCTGTTCATCTTGCCGGATTGTAAAACTGCCGCTCAACCGGTTCACGGTCATCCGCGCGTCGATGATTTCACGGTCATGACCCGCTCGCTGGTTGCTTACCTGCCGAATTACACCATCGAAGCCACGGTCGTTCCGGAATCGCTTATGGTCCGGGGAAAAGTGGAACTGCATTTTCATAATCTCTCCGGCGACACCCTCGCGGAGGTTTATTTCGACCTGGGTGCCGACAGCTACCCGGCTGGAGAGATGTTGCATCTGGTAAGTCTGGCCTATGACAGCCTTCATGCCGCCCGGCAACGACAGCTCCCTCATGGTTATTGCCGTATTGACACCCTTCTGTACAATGTCGCACGTCTCAGGGAAAAACCGCTCATGCTCGACAGCAGTCTGATGAAAGTCTTTCTGCCTGACCCCTTGCTTCCCGGAGAGGAAGGTTTTTTCATAATCGTTTTTGAAACCCGGCTGAAGGGTAGAAGCGCTATTACCAAAGCCGGTAACAAACCGTTCGTATTCGACCGCTGGCATCCTTATATCTGTCTTTATCGTAATGGTCGCTGGTTTACGGATAAAGATCCCCTGAACAATTTCAGATATTCTGACTACTCCCTGTTCCGGGTCGTATTGAAAGTCGACAGCGCTTATGACCTTGTCGGGTCGGGACATTTTATAAATGAAAAGGAACATTACGGTTTTCTTCCCCGGGTTGGCGAGGGTGAGGTCGGAATTGATATCCTGAACCGACCGGAGTCGTTAAATGACCCCGGATTTTACAAGCCGGTCTTTGAAAAAGGGTATAAGGAATATCACTGGCGTACGCAGGGGGTGACGACCTTTCCCTTCGTTCTCTCATCCAGGGTCAAACTTGATCGGATAAATATTGAAAAGACTCAGGTCGATTTGTACTCTACACCCGGGACAATTTCCCTGCGACCGCCCGACATTATCGATGGAGTAACGGATATTATCAGCGAATACCGGCAACAGTGGGGTATTTTCCCTTATGGTGAAGCTTATATGTTTTATGGTTCGGATTATTTTATGAAAGAAGAAGCAAAAAATTTTTTCCTTATTCCCTCATATCTGAAAAGTTCGGATATTCGCTATGTCTCTCTGGCCGTTAAACTGGCGTACAGCTGGTTGCCGGAAACCATACCTCAGAAACAATACGAGGGTTTGTTTGATGAAGCACTGGCGGTTTTCTCCGCCTGGAGGCTTTTATTCGACAAATTCGGTACGGAGGGTTACCGTATGGCTGGGGATTACGAAACGACTGCAAGGGATTGCTGTTGCAGGGATGATTTTTCAAAAATCACTTTTGAATATGTATATAAAACCATCCCCGCCCGGTTGAATATGCTTGAATTTTGTATCGGTGACAGTGTCTTTAATAAAGTGCTTCATGATTACCTCACGCAGTATAAATACAGTTACAGCGACGAGCAGAATTTTCTGGACCTTGTTCGGGACATAACCGGGCAGGATTACGGCTGGCTTTTTGACCTCGAGCGCGGTCGGATGCCTGATTGCGACTTATATTTCGATGCTCCGTTAAGGGTGGTCGCTGATGATACCGGGATTATTGTCCGGGGCAGCGTGGGGTGTAAAAGTCCGCTGGTGATGCCGGTGGAAATCGCCCTGGTGATAAACCGCGCGGATACTTTATTTACCTTAATCAGCCGTGATGACCTGTTAACCGGCCGGGGTGATTTTTCAATAAACCTCCCGCAGTGGCCAATGGGCGTAATACTTGACCCGGGTCATCGATTACCTGATAACAACCGCCGTGACAACTATCATTTTTTCCGGCCTCTCAGGTTTAAATATTACCCCCCTGAAAACCTGTTTCCTGCGTACCGGTAAGTATTTCACGAAATCCCCTAAGTTTTTAAAAGGCAACGAAATAAATTCACCCGACCATCCCCGGTCGAAAAAACACTCTTTAAATCAGGGAATAACCCGAAAAAAGCCCTCTCTTCCTTAACAAATCGTACTTTTAAGCCGATGTATTATTAATGTATCAGTATGATTTGTTTTAACCGGAAACCGGCGGCCGATTAATCCAGATTATACGGCGTTAGTGATAAAAAAGCAGTATCAGGGTAAACAGTTTGTATGACCGAATCATCCGGGGTTAAAGCTCGTATCAAGCGCTGCGCCGTTTGTAAAATCGACCTTAAAGGACGTTTTGTTTATATCGATGACGGCATCGAAAAAATCCTTGGTTACACCAAGGAAGAACTTTTCGGCAAAACCTTTCGTAATTTTTTGAAAGATTCCGACCATGACCTTATCAAACAGTTACTGGCTCACAGGAATCATTTTGAAACCTACTTCGAAACCGCCAATATACATCTTGTGAATCGGCACCAGCAGGTTATCCCCGCAACCTTGGTTATCTCTCTTAATTTTATCGCCGGTAACCCTGTAAATTATCAGATAATTATTAATGCTGGTTCCCTGGATAAAAATACTGAAATGCAAACCGGTTCTTCAAATGCTTACCAGGCTTTTTTTCAAGACTGTCTGGGCGGCGTCGCGGCTCTCAACCACAGTGAGCTGGTCTGTCTGATTCGCACTTTTACCGGCGCCGAAGCGGCTTTTATTTACAGAATAGACGACGAGGCTTTGACTCTGGATGCCGGGACTATCCCGTTTGAAAGTGAGAAAGCCAATCCCGGGCCCCTGCATATACGGGTCGCTTGTTCAAAAGGCACGTATTCTTTCGCGGACCAGGATAATGTGCGGACAGCCGTTGAACAGGAAGGTCTTGCCCCGGCTGAGTTTGTCTGTCGGCTCGAATGTCATGACCCGTATCTGTTGCGCCTGGTTTTTAATGATGACCTTTCTGCAGAGGTTTCTTCCGAAACCCATTCCCGCGCCCATCTGGCCGCTCAGATGGCAACTTTGATATTAGATTATGAAAAATCCGGTTCTGAAACCGGCTTTTCCGGTGATGTCGATTTTACCCTGCATTTTCTCAATACCCTTGGCGTCGGGGCGCTGATAACCGACAGGGACGGCATGATTCGTGATAAAAACCCTATGGCCATAAAAATGTTAGGGGCGAAAAACCTGTCGGGTCACTACCGGGAACTTGTCGAGTTTCTGGCCGCTGATAATTCCCCCGATATCACCCGAAGCTTCACTACCTTCATTGACCTCGAAGGTGACAATAAACCGGTTGATTTTGATATCGTCGTAAATTTACCCGGGGGGCATAAAACCCTCCTGACTATTTATAAACAGGCGTTACCCGGTGAAGATAACAACACCTGCCTTCTTTTTTCACCTTTGGCATTATTCAATCAGGAAAGCTCGTCCAGGGCTTTTGAAAATAAACTTTTGACTCTGCTGGTCAATGAAATCAAAACGGGCCTTAAAACGGCAGCCGGTTTTTCGGAGAAGTTGAGTCATGAGTATTACAACCATCTGAATTCCGAGGGTAATTTTTACCTTCTTTGTCTGCATGACAATCTTACCAAACTGGGTGGTCTGCTGGCTCATCTCCTGAAACTGTTATCGATGAATAACGATATTGAGGTTCCGCGGTTAACGGATCTCAGTCTTGTTGTCAGTCAGGTCCTGCAGGAGTTGCAGACTGTTTATCCCGGAGTGACTATTGACATCAAAATGAACGATTTGCCCAAAATAAGAACCTGGCGGAATAAAGTAATACAGATTCTTCGGGATGTTCTCTCCAGCCTGATAAGATTTGCCGACCGTACCAGGTTATCCGTGAGTTTTAACGCCAAAGTAATGAATAATCAGTGTGAAATAGTTTTATTGGAAGAAGGACCGGTTATTCAGGAAAAGTATCGCCAGCAATTTTTTGATTGTTACACTTCCCTCCCGGTAAAAAATTCTGTGCCCGGTTCCGATAGAAATTCTGAACCGGCCTTCATTAAACAAATGGTGGCAAGTTTCGGGGGAAAAATCAGTTTGGAAACGCAAAACGGCATCGGCAACCGGATAACCCTGTTAATTCCGATTATAAACGATTGAGGCGGAGTAACGGTTAATGAAAGCGAATCTGCGCATTCTTCTAATGGAAGATAACAAATATCATTCTCTATTAATAAAAAAGGAATTGATGGAGAGTTATCCTCAGGCTGTTCTTTCGGTTTCTCAGTCGGCGGAGTTTGCTTTTGACGAATTGCAGCGCAACAATTACCGGGTTGCCATCATCGATTTCAACCCGGCCTGGAGTGAGGGAGTAGATTTTATAAGGAAATTGCATCAGGGAAAACCGGCTTTAAAAATTATAGTACTCGCCCTTGATGATACTAACCAATTGTCTCAAAATGTATTAGGGGCCGGAGCAGACAAGTTCGTCATTAAAAACGATACTTTTCACCGACTTCTTCCGGATATAATTGACAAGCTCTTGAATCCGCCTTCAAAGAAAATGAAGCTTTTAAGTCACGGCTTAAAACTTCTTCCCGAAGAAACATCCACTATAATCGACTTGACAGTGGGCACCCTGGCTCATGAGATAAATAATCCTTTGATGACGATTCTGGGAGAAACAGAGCTCTTATTAAACAATGGGTATCGACTGGCTCCGGAGATAGACCGGAAATTGAGGATAATTGAAAAATCAGCTCAGAGGATAAGAAAAGCTCTGACAAAGCTTTCCAGTATTTCTGAACCGACTTTAAAAGAAACCCCCACCGGTGTTTTTATCGAACTTGACAAGCCTTGATATTTTTAAAAATATTAAATTGTTATCCTTAATAAAGAATAACGGTTGACATTTTTATTTGAAGCTCTATTTTTGAGCCTATTTCAATAAGGATTTGACGTTATGAATTCCATGACTGGTTATGGTCACGCCGAACTTAAGACAAAATCGGGCAAATTCATAGTGGAAATTGCCAGCGTAAACAGTCGCTTTCTGGACTTTTATATCAAACTTCCCCGATCGCTCTCCTTCCTTGAACTCAGGGTCAAGGAATTGATTTCCAAGAAGATAAGCAGGGGAAAAGTTAATGTAAATGTCGATCTGGAAGAAGCCGAATCCATGCCGGGCAAGTACCTCATAAATTCCAGAGCTGTTAAAGAATACTATCAGCAACTTAAGGCTGTTAAAAAAAACCTTAACCTGTCTGGAGAAATTACTATCAGGGATATTTTGCTTCTGCCGGATATCGCCGAATCTGAACTTTATAACATCGACCTTGAAGAGAGCTGGAAATTGATGCAAAAGGTTATTGATAAAGCCCTTACGGCAATGATAACCATGCGTCAAAAAGAAGGCAAGGCTTTGCTTAAGGTCATGAACCAGAAACTTGACCTGATGAATAAGACGATATTGGAAATCGAGAAAAAATCACATAATTCGATAGAAGTTTACCGCGATAAATTATCCAGAAGAATTAAGGAACTTCTGGAAACGCCCCTGACAGATTCCAAGCGACTCGAGGAAGAGATTGTCCTTTTTGCCGACCGGACGGATATTACCGAAGAATTGACCCGGTTACGGATTCATATTGAACAGTTTGGAAAAACCCTGTCGCAGAAAGAACAAATCGGAAAGAAGCTCAATTTCATCCTCCAGGAGATGAATCGCGAGACCAATACCATCGGTGCCAAGTGTTCTGAATTCAGTATTTCTTCACAGGTGATTTACCTCAAGGAAGAAATTGAGAAACTTCGAGAACAGGTTCAAAATATTGAATAAAGAAATATTGTTTCATGAACTTACCTAAACCGGGCAAAATAGTAATAATTTCATCACCATCAGGCGGCGGCAAGAGTTCCATATGCCGTAAACTCCTTTCTCCGAGCCGCCGTAAAAAGGGCTGGTTCTTTTCTGTTTCTTATACTACCCGAAAAAAAAGAATAGGCGAACGCAATGGCCGCGAATACTTTTTCATATCCGGGGAGAAATTCTCGGAGCTGGCGGCAAGGAATTTTTTTGCAGAACATTTTAAGGTGCATTTGTATAATTATGGCACCCCCAGGGCTCCCCTGGAACGTATCAGGGATAAAGGCGGGGTGATATTACTTGATGTCGATGTCCAGGGGGCGTTTAAGCTAAAGAAAGAATATCCTGAAGCCATAACGATTTTTATATTGCCGCCGTCAATTGCCCAGCTCAGGCAACGGCTTAAAAAACGGGGAACAGAAACACAGGAACAGCTTAAGATTCGGTTTGAAAATGCTAAAAAAGAAATACTCCTGTATGAAAAATTTGACTATGTCGTTATTAACAAAGAGCTTATGGTGGCGGTGAAGCAGGTTCTGGGTATTATCGAAGCTCACCCTTGCCGCATAAATAATATTGACAAGAAACAAATCAGGGAAAAAATAGGTTATTGATATATTCAGAAGGAGGTTAATATGCCGATAGTTCCTACCGATGATTTTAAGAAATTACCGTGTAATCGGTATGAAGCTGTGATTATAGCCTCGCAACATGCCCGTCATTTGAATTTGCAGCGTTTAGCGAGCCTGGAAAAAATGGAAGAAAACACCAATGTGACCATCGAAGCCCGTAAAATCACCATGGTGGCTTTGAAGGAGTTGATTGAAGGTAAAATTCAATTTGAAAGGCCCAAAAAACAATAAGTACTTGAGGCTGTTAAACCAAAAAACAACTTAGGAAATATTATGGCTAAAAACCTTGTCATCGTGGAATCGCCCACCAAGTCAAAAACTCTGAGCCGCTTTCTGGGGAAGGATTACGACATTCTTTCCACCGTGGGGCATATTATTGATTTGCCGAAATCGGCGCTTGGAGTTGATGTTGAAAATGATTTCAAGCCCGACTACCGGGTGATTAAAGGCAAGGAGAAAGTCATAAATGAATTAAAAAAAGCGGCAAAAAAAGTAGACAAGGTTTTCCTGGCTCCGGACCCGGACCGCGAAGGCGAGGCTATTGCCTGGCATGTGGCTAACAGTCTCAAGGGCACCAAAGCTGATTTTGTCCGCGTCACTTTTAATGAGATTACCAAATCCGCCGTTCTGGAGGCCATTAAAAATCCCCGCCCTATCGATGATAATCTGGTTTATGCCCAGCAGGCACGACGGGTTCTTGACCGTCTGGTCGGCTATATCGTTTCGCCGTTTCTCTGGAAGACGGTGGCACGAAACCTGTCAGCCGGAAGAGTCCAGTCGGTTTCACTGCGGCTGGTCTGTGAACGCGAAGAAGAGATTAAGAATTTCAAACCGGATGAATACTGGCAGATCTCAGCTATACTGGCTAATGACCACAACGAGCAGTTTACCTCGCGCCTAATTAAAATAGGGGATAAAACCGTTGTCAAAGCCGGTGAAACCGGTAAAAATAAAATTACCATTTCATCGG
>JAQUSF010000151.1 GCA_028715215.1 Candidatus Zixiibacteriota bacterium | reverse complement strand
CTTTTGGTACCGATGCCACCGACAATAAGACCCAGTTGATTTTTGTATATCTTTTATTTGTCACCCTGGCCGGCATTAACAGCCTGACAAGGGGCAAAAAAAGTCGTGACCTGTACGCCCCCAGGACCCTCGGCTGGTTCGGACTGGGGGCATTCAGCTTGATGTTGTTCATCTATATGATTCCACATTCAATTCAGTTCACCGCCTTGCTGACTTATACCGTATGTTATTCCTTTATTGCCCTGGTTCTGATATTGTACCTGTACGGGTATTGTCGTAAAACCAGATTTAAATATGGAAATTCATAAAATAATACCGTTTTGGAAAATCTTTCGAAATTCATTTCTCAAAAAGCCGCCCTTCTGGAAAAAGTCGGTATCGACCAGGCTAAAGCCGAAATCGAGCTGATACTCTGTCACCTTCTGGAGGTTGACCGCCTGAAAATGTATCTCGATGGGGCAAAACTCCTAAGTGACACCGTCATTGCCCGGTTTGATAAAATACTCGAAAAACGTCTCACCCGTTATCCCCTGCAGTATATCCTGGGCGAAGCCTGGTTTTACGGAAGGAAATTTTTTATTTCGGAAGCCGTGATGGTTCCCACTCCGGAAACGGAACTTCTGTGCGAACTGGCCATTAATTTTATCCGAAAACGTTCTCTGGCCCGTTCCCGTATCCTTGATATCGGGGTGGGCTCAGGCGTGATTTCAGTAACACTGGTCGGGGAACTTGAGCAAGCGACGGTGTTAGCAGTGGATATTTCAGAAACAGCTCTTGAAGTCGCCCGATACAATGCCACCAGTCTGGGCGGTCTGGACAGGATTGAATTTCGTCTCTCGAATATGTTCGAGGCGGTCGGAAAAGATGAGAAATTTGATTTGATTGTGTCCAACCCGCCTTATATAACCGAGGAGGATTATAAAATATTACCGCCCGAGGTCCTGGCTGACCCGAAAATCGCTCTGGTAGCCGGTGAGAAGGGGCTGGATGTTATCGAGGAATTGCTCCGTCAGGCGCCGGATTTTTTGAATGACAACGGACGGCTCATGTTTGAAATCGGCTATAACCAGGCTCTCTGGGTGGTTGAACTGACCGAAAAAGACAAACGTTATCGTTCCATTGATATTGTCAAGGATTTGAACCGGGTTGACCGGGTAATTATTTTATCCTGCAAGGACGCCTGATGGCAATGGAAAATCAGACAGCATTAAAAAAACGAGCCGGTCGGATAGTCAACCTTTTGAAAAAACATTATCCCGATGCCCGCTGTACGCTGGATTTTGAAACGGTGCCCCAATTGCTGGTGGCTACTATTCTGTCCGCCCAGTGTACCGATGACCGGGTTAACAAGGTTACTCCGACTTTATTTAAAAAGTATTCTTCCATAAGGGATTTTGCCGATGCTGACCTTGGGGAACTGGAAAAAGATATTTACGCCACCGGTTTTTACAGGCACAAGGCTAAGGCGATTAAAAATTCCGCCCGGCAGATTCTCGATGAATACGGGGGCAAAATGCCCCGGAAACTTGCCGAGCTGGTAAAACTGAATGGGGTGGGTCGTAAAACCGGCTCGGTTATTCTCGGGGCCGGTTTTGGGCTGGCGGAGGGAATTGTCGTAGATACCCATGTCGGCCGCATAAGTCGCCTTCTCGGATTTACCCGGCATAAAGAAGCCGTAAAAATTGAGCAGGATTTGATGCGGATAATTCCGCCGCGGGAATGGATCGGCCTGTCACACCGGCTGATTGAGCATGGCCGGACTGTCTGTAAAGCCCGGCGCCCTGAATGTAAAAGATGTTTTTTAAATAAGCTTTGTCCTTCAGCTGAAATTAATTAAATTTATTGTGGAATTAAGGACGCCGGCTTTTTGACGGTCATCAAAAAAGGGATCGTGTTTTATTGCCGATAAGATAAATAGAAAGTATGATATATTTTTTCCTGTTCATATTTATTGTAGTCGGGGCGGTTTTATTTTCGAATCTTCGGCTCCGGGTAAGCCTGGATGAAAATCGTCGCCTGGTCTTTCTCGGTCTGGGTCGAAACGGCCTGGAAATAGATCTGGTCAAGCAGGTCGGTCATATCAAGATATTCGGTCTCAGGCTTAAATCATTCGCCCGCGGAGCTGAAAAAGAGAAAAAAATCAGCCCCGTCAAAAAAATTGAAAAAGCGGAGAAAAAGACCAAAAAAATAAAAAGACAGCGTTCACGCCGGGATATCCTGAGGGTTTTACCTCAAAGCCTTCGAGCGACGGGGTTGTTTTGCAGGGATATAATTAAAGCGGTCGCTTTCGAGGAACTTGAAGGTGAACTCGCGGGTGGCTTCGACAGCCCGGACTGGACCGGTCGGGCATACGGATATTACCAGGCGCTGTGCGGCGCCGTGCCTGCGATGGCCGGGCATTTCCGGTTTCACCCCGACTGGAGCGGAGCGTCGCTGTCCGGTTCGTTACGTTTGTCGGTGGTTTTACCGTTTTACGTCTTTTTGTATAGAACGCTGGTCTTGCTTTTACAGCTGCCCTTAAGGAAAATTATTAAAGTGGCGATAGGAACAAAGAAAGGAGAAAAGGATGTCAAATAACGTGGTTGACATTTTAAAGGGCGTGGTGGGCGAATTACGTGAAATCGCCCGCTCGGAAACCATTATCGGTCAGCCGGTAACGGTCGGGGATAAAACGGTCATACCCGTCGTAAAAGTATCCGTAGGCTTCGGCGCCGCCGGTGGTCAGGGGGAAAAGGAAAAAGAAGGTACCGGCTTCGGTGGCGGGGGCGGGGGCGGTGCCAAAATCGAACCGGCCGCTTTTATAATTATGGATGCCGAGGGAATCAAACTGCTGCCTACTTCACGAGGGAAATGGGATACCCTTATAGATGCTATCCCTGACTTTGCCGACAAGGTTAATAAACTGAAGAAAAAATTCATGTCCGATAAGGGAAAAGGTGAAGGAAAGAAAAGTTCCGGAAAACACACCGGAGAAGGAACCGAAGAACAGCCCGGCGATGAATGAAAAGTCTTACGCGATAAAAAAAACCGGCCCTAAAGCCGGTTTTTTTTAAAGGACGAGATATATAAGAGGGAAACTAAATATTCCACCAGTAATTAAATTTAATCAAAAAAGTGTTATACTGGGGCGTTTTGAATATTTTATCAAAATCCCGGTGAAACTGAAAATCTCCATAGGCATCGCGACCACTTCGGGAGTTGGTCCAGACGGCATATAAGGTTGAGCCCGGGCGGTATTCCCAGCGTAAAATCAAATTCAAATTAAGGGATTTGTAATTGAAGTCTTTTCGCGAAGGATTGATATCTACGGCGTATACGGCGGTATCTACAGAGGAGAATTCAGCCTCGTCTTCAAGCTTGTAATAATTCCCGAAATCACCGGCGGAGATATAAAACTGGGTGAACCATTGAAGGGTCAGGTTTTTCTGGAAGGTGTAGATGCCGCGGAAGTTGATATTAACTTCATCGTTGTCTAATTGGGCGAAAACGGGCAGGTCGTCCACGCCGGTACCGACCCAGAAGTACTGGTTGCGGTTGACGTTATAATTGGGGCCGAGGGAAAACTCGAAATTGGTGACCGGCCGGAAATTAACGTAAAAGAGATACCTGTAGTAATCGCCGCTGCGGATACCACCCACAGAAAATTCCGATTCCAGATAAATTTTCCTGGCATCGTTGGTATTGAAGCCAATCCAGAAATCATCGCCGGTTTCCCTTAACCAGAGGCCGTTGCCGCGGGTTTCAAGGTCGTCGTAGCGGGAACGACCACGCGCAAAACCAGTCCACGTTGCCCAGTTATTGGTAAAGATAATCGTACCATTCAGATTGCCGCCGGTGGAGAGTCGGTAGCCGTCGAAATTCCTGTTGGTCCAGGCATTCAGATTAATTTGCATATGTCTGAAAAAGGCAAACACTTTATTACTTCTGAGTTGCCACCAGGTGCTCCCACCATAAAGATTGTTGCGCTCCAGATATCCCAACCGATTCCAGTTTACTTTTTTATCGTAATATTCGAAGTAGACATTACCGCGGAAGTTCTTGCCGGTATTTTTATTAAACGCCGTAGCAAAAGCATAACCGGAGGTGCCGGGTCCGTTATAGGTGTTGATTGCCTGCCCTTCAAAGATGTACATATTTTTAAAAAGAAAAATATTCCAGTCAGTTGAAACCGTGTAGGCGTCAGGAGTATCTTTTTGATTGACGGATGTGACCATCGCCCCGATATAAGAATTACTTTTTATATCCTGTTTCAGGCGGGCTACGGAGTAATTCGCCAGCGGTTCCACCACGCCTTCATAGGTTGTCATATCACTATCAATTTTATATGCCGCTTTTTCCTCCTGGGTGGTGGCGTTTAACAGACCTATGGAAGTACCCTTTCTGTTTTTACCGGTCAGTTTAAAGGCTTCCAGGATGGTTGTATTATTGGGGTAGTCAAT
>JAQUSF010000073.1 GCA_028715215.1 Candidatus Zixiibacteriota bacterium | reverse complement strand
CGGGGAATGGCTGGAACTGGCTGATTTAGTTTCCGAGATGCAGGAAATAAAGCATTACTATAAAAAGGGTATAATCGCTCGTGAAGGATTCGAGTCATAATACTATATAAGTATTTTCAATCGCTACAGCTTTCCAAACTGCTATCACTTTACCCTATTATTTTCAACCTTGACAAATCCCGCCGCTCGGGCTATTATTGTATATAATTACATGGAATACAGCATTAAGTAATTGTAGGTCAAGCCGACACGACTCGGGGCTTGACCCCCTTTTCTCACCGGAATATAAAATCTTTTCAGCTTAAACACATATTAAAGATATCGCGCACCGTTATACCTGTCAAGGTATATAAGAGGCTGTCAGGTCTCATCCCCGCCAAGGCGGAGAAAGGACCTGACAGAACTAAAAGAGGCGGAACTGCTAAAGGGTTTCGCCCTTCGAGAAGTGTGAGTGCAGAACGTTCAAAATAGCTGTTCGGCTGCGTACATCGAGTGTATCATAAACGGTCATTTTTAAATCCCGATAAGGCATGCAAGCCAAATCCTATCATAGCGTTACAATAACCAGTCGGGAACAGTTGCCTATCCCGGGAAAATACCGATTAAGCAGCAACTTTATCTCTTAAACACCGTCCTATTGAATATAAGTTTTGAATATTTAATGAGAGAGTATCGAGGTATGTTAAAACATTATTTTAAAGCGGCAGTTCGAAAGTTAATCAATCAAAAACTTTATACAATAATTAATATTTTAAGCCTGGCAATTGGACTGGCAATGATTTTTATCGTGGTTGGCCATGTCAGTCATGAATTAAGTTTTGAAAATTTCCATATTAACAAGGACCGCATCTATCGAGTTGAGGGAACTTATTCCTCGGTTGATTCCCTGTTCACCAGCGTCCGGGTAATGGGGTCATTGGGACCGGCGATTCTATCACAGGTCCCGGAAGTTGAACGGGCGGCGATATTCAGAGTAAAACCATTAATCAAATTGAAAGCCGGTAATGAGACCTTCCGTATCGTAGACCCTTATAAAAATCAGGGTTATGCTCACAATAAAAGAATATTTTTTGTTAATCCCGATTATTTCAAGGTATTCACTTTCAATTTAATTAACGGCAATCCGCAAAGTCTGAACGAACCGAACCGGGTTTTTATCAGCCAGAAAATTGTCGATGAATATTATCCTGATGGAAACCCGATGGGTCAGACGATTGTCTTTAATGATTATATCGAGTGCCAAATTTCCGGTATCCTTGAGGATATGCCCCAGAACACACAGCTTCGCACTGATATAATAGTATCTTATTCAACGCTGGAACGCCTTGGCGATGATACTCATGCCTGGGTATCTTTAACGGATTATGAACTTATAGGTGATGATTTTGTGTATTTGCTGATGAAACAGTCGGCTGATCCCGTTTTGGTGATTTCAAAAATTACCACCCTCTTGAACAACAACATGACACCGGAGCAGGCTAAAAAATATTCGATGTACCTTAAGCCTTTTAAAGAAATCTATTTTAATGGATATTCGGGAACAAGGGGAGAATTGACGCCCTGCGGTGAGGTTTCAGTGTTTTATGAAACGCTTACCATGGCTGTTTTTGTTTTACTTTTAGCCATAGTCAATTTCGTTAACCTTTCCACGGCGCGGTCAGCTGACCGGATGAAGGATGTTGGAGTTCGCAAGGTGTTCGGAGCCGGAAGGTGGCATCTTATCAAACAGTATCTCGGCGAGTCAATGATTCTTGTTTTTTGTGCCACCTTATTAAGTCTCATTATCTATGAAATTTTAAAAATACTGATTCAGGATGTGTTACCCCGGCAGATGTTTGCGGATTTTTACCGCAATCCCTTTATGATTGTTTCGGTTATTATTCTTATGTTTGTTATCGGCATGATGGCCGGCTTTTATCCGGCTATATACCTGTCACGTTTCAGACCGATTACCATCCTGCAGGGAAAAGTCGGCATCAAGTCCTCTCGTTCCATCCTGCGTAAGGTTATGGTTGTTTTTCAGTTCACCATCGCGATTATTTTTGTTTTCAGCACTATCACCCTGATTCGCCAGTTCAATTTAATGACTTCGGTTAATATGGGTTTTGACCGTGAAAATATGATGTTGATGGATTTTGATGGTGACGATGCCTCAGATAACTGCCGGGTTCTTAAGCATGAAATCATGAAAAATAATAAAGTC
Source organism: Candidatus Zixiibacteriota bacterium (assembly GCA_028715215.1). GTDB lineage: Bacteria > Zixibacteria > MSB-5A5 > GN15 > FEB-12 > JAFGNW01. The sequence goes on along the minus strand of JAQUSF010000073.1, from coordinate 14,843 downwards.
CTGGCAGTAACGGCGGCTGACAGCCCGCCCGGACGGTCAACCTATACTCTTTATGGTTATTACCCGACTGAAGAAAGAAAAGATGAACAGATGCTGGTTTTTAAGGTGTTCAATGTTGATTATGATTTTATAAATACCTTCGGTCTTGAAATTGTGAAGGGGAGAGCTTTTTCAGAGGATATGACCTCTGACGTTCATAACAGCTTAATTGTCAATGAAGCTACCGTGAAAAAGCTGGGTATTGATGAACCTATCGGTTATCGGTTGTATGGTGGAAACGATAAATTTTATGATATCATCGGAGTGGTAAAAGAATTTCACGGCAGCGCCCTGAATGAAACATATAATGAATTGCTTTTACTTCGCATCGGCCCCGAACAATACAACACCGTAGTGGTGAAACTTCCACCGGAAAATATTACCGCCTCGATTGCCGCCATTCAAAACACCTGGCAGAAAACTTTCCCCGGCCTTCACTTTGAGTATTCCTTCCTTGATGATGAGGTTCAGAAAACCTTTAGTGATATTGGCGGACAGGCGACCATGTTTGTTGTCATTGCCACCCTGGCCATTGTTATTGCCTGTATGGGCGTATTCGGTTTAGTGTCGTTCACGGCCGAGCGGAAAACCAGAGAAATCGGAGTGCGTAAAGTACTCGGGGCATCGGTGATACGGATAGTGACGATGTTGTCAAAGGAGTTTATCGTTTTGATACTGATTGCTAATGCTATCGCCTGGCCGCTGGGGCATTTGTTCATCAGTCAGTATCTGGAATATTTACCGTTTCGAGTGAGTGTGGGCGTGGAGACGTTTCTATTAACGGGATTGGTGGCGCTCTTTTTTGCTCTGGTCACCGCCGGTTTTCAGGCAGTCAAAGCCGCCCTGGCCAACCCGATTGATTCGTTGCACTGCGAGTAGGTTAAGTATTATCGAAAGCCTTGTGCTTTCGACAATTATTTCTTTAACATATTCAGCTGTGCCAGCACACGTCTTCGTGTGCGGGTGAAAAAAGAGTCTGTGCCCGAGGACGTGCACCAATCACTAAATCTGTTATACCTGTCAAGTTATTTATTGTAAAAAATAACCTGTCATTGCAGTTCGAAATGCTGCAGACTTACGATAATCTTAATGTCGAAACCGCAGGGCTTTCGACAAATAATTCACCGTCAGGAAGCCTTTCCTGACGGCTTCTTATCTGTACTATTAGTTCCTGAAGTCTTAAAGCCGGGTGTTAAAGGACCCTTTCCTACTACACGCCCAGTTTCTTGAGCGTCTCCGGAATGTCTTTGAAAGTGCGGCAGGGATGCGCCCCGGCGTCGGCCAGCATCTCCAGCTTTTCTTTGGCTGTACCCATCTTCCCTTCTACAATCGCTCCGGCATGTCCCATCCGCTTGCCGGGCGGGGCAAAAATACCGCCGATCATCGCCAGTACCGGTGTCTTCATTTTCGGAATCACAGTGCAGGCGCGCTCCTCATAAACACCGCCGATTTCCCCGGTCATCACCACCGCTTTCGTCTGGTCGTCGGCTTCGAACTTGAGAAGGATTTCGTCGAAGGTCGAACCCAGCACGGGGTCACCGCCCAGGCCGACGCAGGTGGATTCGCCGTAACCGGTACGTGTCAGCGTATCCGCCACGTAGTAGGTAATGGAACCGGAGCGCGACACCGTTCCCACCCGGCCGGGTGCGAAAGCGATATCGGGCATGATACCCAGGTTAGCCTGGCCGGGCGTTATAATACCCGCCGTATTGCCGCCGATAACAATCGTACCACCGCGCACTGCTTCTTCGCGGATATGCAGCATATCATGAATGGGGATATGTTCAGGAATCACAACCAGAAATTTTATGCCGGCCCGGATAGCTTCGATAGCCGCCTCCTTCACCGCCACCGCCGGTAAAAAGACCACTGACACATCGGCCCCGGTCTCTTTCACGCATTCGGCGACCGTGTCAAAAACCGGACAGTCCATTACTTTCTGACCGCCCTTGCCCGGCGAGGTGCCGCCGACAACCCGGGTACCGTATTCAATCATGCGTCTGGCATGAAACTGACCTGTTCCGCCGGTTATCCCCTGTACCATGACCCGGCTGTTCTTATCGACCAAAATAGCCATCAGTTGCCCCCTTTCATGCCGGCCAGTTCCACCGCGCGCCTGGAAATCTCCTCGATGGGCGTTTCAATACCGTGAAACTCGACTTTTTCAAACAGTTCGGGATTTTCATTCTTGGCATCCTGAAAAATTTTAACGCCTTCCTGCCACATATTACCGGTCATGCGCATGACAATCGGTTTGGACAAGCCATGCTCTTTTAAAAACATGACTACGCCCTTGGCAAAATCGTCGCAACGGCTGATACCGCCGAAACGGGCTCCGAAGATGGCTTTCACATCGGGGTTCTCATCGAGCAGAACGAGCATTTTGGCGATGCGTTCGGGCGAGGGACCGCCGCCGGAATCCATGAAATTCGCCGGCTGGCCACCGTAATAATGGATGAAATCGTTACCCATAATGCCGAATCCGGCTCCACCGGGAAACATACCGATATCGCCGTCAAGGTCAAGATACGGGATGCCCCATTCGGTCGCCTGTTTTTCACGGGAAGTCATTTCCCCTTCTTCATGCCGTTTCTCGATACCCATGGCTTTCAATTCGGGATGACGAAACAGGGCGTCATCATCGAGCGAAACCCGGCTGTCAGCCGCAATAAGCTGATTGTCGGCGGTTAACACCAGGGGATTTATTTCGACCAGTTTGGCATCTGTAGCCTTGAACATCAGGTACAGATTGACAATAATTCGGGCAACGGTTTTCAGATGTTCCGAGGTAATGCCGATTTGCTTGGCAATTTCAAGAGCCTCGAAAGTATACAGTTCCTGCTGTACCGACAGCGTTTTTTTGACAATTTTCTCGGGGTGTTTTTCAGCCGTTTCTTCGATATCCACCCCGCCTTCGCCGGAAGCAACCACCACCAGCTTGTAATTGGCGCGGTCAATAGTCACACCGATATAAAATTCACGCTTGATTTCATATTTCGGTTCCACCAGCAGTAAGTTCACCGGGTAACCTTTAATTTTTAAATTGAAAAGATTTTCAGCGACACTTTGAGCGGTATCAGCATTATCGGCAAATTTCACTCCGCCGGCTTTTCCCCTTCCACCGGTAAGAACCTGGGCTTTTATCACCACCGGCTTATTCAGTTCCCGGACAATCTGTGCCACTTCGTTAATACCTGCAGCGGTCCTTCCCTCGGGTATGGGTATTTCGTATTTCTTAAAAAGGGACTTACCTTCAAACTCATACAATCTCATAGGTTTTTTTCCTATATATGAACAAAAAAGTGAAGTATCTTTCTTTTTATCAAGTGCCAAATTTAAGCATTAATCGTTAATTGTCAACCTTATTCGAACCTGTCATTAAGCCGGTCCCGTCAAAATACGTATCTTTTTTGCCAAATAAAAACCCCATCCTACTATAAGAACGGGGTTAAAAAAAATTTATTTTACCGTTTCAACCGGCTTTCAATTCGGAAGTACAGTTGGGGCAACGGACGGCTTTAATAGCAATGGTGGAAAGGCAGAACGGGCATTCTTTGGTCGTCGGCGCCGCAGCCGGAGCTTCTTCTTTCCTTTTCAGTTTATTCATGTTTTTGATCACGATAAAGATGGCAAAGGAAACTATTAAAAAGCTGATGACGGTATTGATAAAAACCCCGTAATTTAAAGTGACCGCCCCGGCGGCATTGGCTTCAGCCAGAGTCGTAAAGGGACCCGCCTGGGCACCGTGTTTCAAAACGATAAAAAGGTTGGAGAAATCAACATTTCCCAACAACAGACCAATCGGCGGCATTATTACATCGGAGACCAGGGACTTGACGATAGTCCCGAACGCTGCCCCGATGATAATACCGACAGCCATATCAATGACATTGCCACGCATGGCAAATTCCTTAAATTCTTTAAGCATAAGAAAGCCTCCTTATAAAAAAAGAAAAATTAAAATGTCTCAAATAAAATACGGTATCCCATAACCGATTTCAAGTTAAACTATTACTATTATCAAAGCAAGGGATACTTTACAGCAAAATGATAAATTGTTTTGGATTGTTTTTTTTCTATGAGAGTTAATTATTTCCGGATTTATCCTTTAAATCAGTAATTTTTCCTTTCATATCCAGTTTAAAACAAACACCGCCATTGTGAAAATCGATAAAACGCATGGGTCTGTTTTTCGAACGGAGATTGATACACTGCCGGGGAGTACCTTTGATAGTGGGAAAAAGTTCCCGGCTGTCCGATATTTCCGCTCCCAGATAGTCAAACACCTTGTTGGAAATTATCATGGCACTGCCGGAAGCATCGGACAGCGAATTATCGGTACAATCCTCCCAGAAGAAGAAAATCGGAGCGGTTGTGTCAGGAGCCGTCAGAACATGTTCGTTGTTAACGACCAGTTTTAAAAGAGAAGCCCGACGTTCGAACCCGAAACAGACCGGTTCGGAAGTATCCGCCGTAATTTTTGCCAGGGCTACGGCCTGCCATAATACCGTCGGAAAATTGACCTTTTCGGCGGTGTTAATAGGGGTAGCTTTGAAATATTCCCAGTGACAGGAATCGTTTATCTCTCCCGGTAATACTTTTTCAATGGCAATAAAGGGGCTGGTGGTTCCGAATTTCAAGTCAAAACCGGCAATGGTAAAACCGGAAGTCTCGACGGTCACCAGCAGGGTGTCATTCAGCTTCATATCGTCGACCTCCAGCCGGTCAATTCTGATAATATAACGCGGGGATTCAGCCGTCAGAGAATCCTTAACTATTTGGGTATCGACTATATTCTGGCTGGAACCATTAGACCAGCATAAAAGACAAAAAATGAAACTTATAAAAAATAAGTTCTTCATAATTCGGTGATTCCAAGAAAAAGCCCGCCAGGGCGGCGGGCTTTAAGCCGGTTTACTTTATAACCTTGAATTTGTACGGTCCACCCCAGGCGGGTCTTTCATTATTATCATATTTCCACTTGCCACCCGGCGGGAAGAAGGAAGAATCAAAAACCAGGGTCCCTTCTTCTGGGACAATCAGGTCAATGGAGATATTTTTCTGAAGGGGATGGGGATTGTACCGTTGTTTGATGACTACCCCGGCAAAACCGATTGTATCGGGCAGTTTTCCATCCCAATCGGTATGGGTTGCCAGAAGGCCGGTGAAATCCCAGACGGATTTGTTCTCCCAGCCGTTATGGCCTTTTATATCACCCAGGTCATTGACACCGTTACCACTGTCAGCTACATGAACAACATTTTTAATATCATCGGAATAAAGACGGAAACCAAACGACATCCCACGACGAAGGGAATCATTGGCCATTAGAATATCGATAGAAAAATTCTCTCCAGCCTTGATGGTGCTGTCATTGAGGGCTCCCGGGCCTGATATTTTAGCGCTAATGGAACCGCCCTGAGCCATTGCAGAGCCGGAAAACAGAAATAAAGCCAGTAATGCGATGATGATTAGTTTTGGCTTGGACATAAACCTCTCCTAGTTATAATTAAACTCCCTAATTTTCCACAATGACATAAGATTTAATTAATAACATAACCTAATCTTATTGTCAATTATATTCTTATACAAAAACAAAGTCCAAATTGCCCAAACAAAAATAATATTGTTTAAGATCTGAACAGGCAATATCTTAATCCATTCATCCACTAAAAGTTCCGGTTTTTATGATTAACCGCTGTTTCAGCCTTAAAGAGCGATCTTCAAGCCATCCTTAGCCAGTCTGATATTTTTCAAACCTGAATCAGCAATCTTTTTTCCTAACCCTTCAATTTCCACCGGGCTGCCAAGGTGTGTAATAACATATTGTCCGATATTTACTTGGGGTACATATTTAATAAACTGGTCGAAATCAAGATGGGTAGCTTCAATAAACACATAATCTTGCCCTGTCAGATGCTCTTTAATGTCTTCAAAATCATAGACATCAGCTGAATACAACAAAGTCTTCCCCGCTACCTCTATTAAGAAAGAATGACACTGCATCTTATTGGGAAGATTATATTTTTCTATAAAAGGAGCATATCCCTTCAAATGATTATTACCGAAAGCCTCCAGTTTAAAACTCCCTTTAAAAATATATCCATCCTGATAGCTATTGATATTCAGTCTGAACGGCAGCTTTTCGGGAAGGAGATATAAAGCCCTTATATAATTTTCAAAGGATGGTACAAATTCCTCCGGCAGAAAAATATCCAGCGGTTCTTTTTGTCCCGCCAGGTAAACCATCTGTATAAACAGGGGCAGGTCGGAGACATGGTCCGGATGGGTATGGCTGATAAAGACCTGTTTCACCTGAAGAGGACTGAAACCAAAATTCAAAAATGCCGAAGAAACCCCACCACCGCAGTCTATCAAGGTAAGTTCTTCTTCAACTTGAAGGACATAACCGCTGCAGGCTCTCCCGGGTTGGGGCATACCCGAAGCTGACCCCAATATGGTGAAATAATTTCCCGTCATTTTTCGTCAATAATAATTCATAATTTAGTTCAGAATTATCACTTTAGCAAGAGTTTCTCAAGCCCCAGATAAAATTCAATTATCTTATGTTAGTTTCCGAATAATATAAATAAAACCGGATTTTATGCTATAAAGGTCAAAAATGCACCTATTAACCTGGAACGAGAACTATAGTGTTTATGTTGAATCCATGGACAGGCAACACCAGAAAATCATTGATATTATCAATCAATTACATCAGGCTCTCGAACATGGCCGACTGGAAGACATCATAGACCGGATATTACAATCCCTTAAAGAATATACCGAATACCATTTTACCGATGAAGAGAAGCTGATGACGGCGAATAACTATCCGAACCTGGAACAACATCGGAAAAGACATCAATTCTTAAGAAATGAAATAATCCGCTACCGGGAGCTCCAAGCAAAAGGTAAACTGACCGTTGATGACATATCCCGCCTGTTGACTAACTGGCTCATCAATCATATCATGGTTGATGATAAAGATTATGGAAGAATGATAAGAAACGCCGGTAAAACTTTCTATAACAACAGCTGTTAAGAAAGGCGACCCCGACGGTTTATTGAATTATAATCTATCGGAAAACAGCCTTTTCATTCTTTCCAGAGCTTCGAGACAGTCCTCGCCAGTGACATCGAGATGGGTCACAAACCGAATTTTCTTGGGACCGAAAGAAACCGCCCAGACGCCGCTTTCTTTCATCTTCGCCAGAATTTTTTCGGAATCATCTTCGACCGTTATATGAGCGATTATGATATTAGTTTCCACCCGGTCCATTGCGACCTTAAAAACGGGAATGGTATTGAGTCCTTCAGCCAGAAGACGAGCATTGCGGTGATCTTCAGCCAGGCGGTCAATATTATTTTGAACGGCATAGAGACCGGCAGCGGCAATAATCCCCACCTGGCGCATAGCCCCGCCAAACAGTTTTCTTTCACGACGGCATTTTTCAATGAAAGCAGCTGACCCCAGAATCATCGAGCCTACGGGCGCACCCAGTCCTTTGGAAAGACAGACTGAAACCGAATCGAAAGGTCGGGTTAATTCCGCCAGTGACAGACCGGTGGCAACATGAACATTCCATATCCGGGCGCCGTCGAGATGTAAGATTAATCCGAACTCATCACAAACTTTTCTTACCTCAAGTATCTCCGCCTGGGGCAGGATAGTTCCACCGTGACGATTATGGGTGTTTTCCAGAGCCACCAGCCGGGTTTCCGGGGAATGGAGTGTTTTTATCCGGATATTATTGCGGATTGTTACAGCGCTGATCATCCCCCGTTCGGTGGTCAGCAGGTTCACCAGCAGACCCGAATGAATAACCGGACCGGCCACTTCATAATTGACGACGTGACATTCCCGTTCACACAGTAGTTCCCAGCCCCTCTCAGAATTAGCCTTCAAACATATTTGGTTGGCCATGGTACCGGAGGGAACAAAAAGAGAAGCTTCTTTTTCAAACAGTTCGGCGACATAATTTTCAAGTTGCTTGACAGTCGGGTCATCACCGAAAACATCATCACCCACCTCAGCGGTCATCATGGCTCGGCGCATAGCCTCCGAAGGCCGGGTAACGGTATCAGAACGTAAATCGATTGTTTTCATGGCTGGCAATATAACACAAAAAAAGAAAGATAAATAAAAAAAGCTGCCTTGCCGGGCAGCTTTTTAATAAAATTATTATACTTTAATTAAGCAGGATGACATTATCGGCATGGGCTCCCCGGTCGGATTTAACCAGCTCGAATAGAACCTCCTGACCTTCCCGGAGAGTTTTATAACCCGGCATATTTATTGAGGTGTAATGAACATAAACATCCTGGTTGAAATCGGAATGGTGAATAATCCCCCAGCCCTTGGTATCATTGAAGTACTTGACTGTACCTTTGGACATAGTTTACCCCTCTATATTTTTTTTATTTAATTGCTTCCTTAAGTTACCATATATTATTTTTACAGTTCACACCACTAAAAAGTTTGATATTTTGTGAAAATTAAAAAGAAACTTTTATTAATAGTGTCATAACCAGTCCGGAGAGGACGGGCACGGAGACATTGTCATCGACGTCGAAAGAGAGTGCTTCCACGACCGTAGCAACCACGGCGCCGGTCAGAGCGACATATAAGTTCAAGCCCGGCGCAACGATAGCGACAATAATCGTACCCGCCAGACAGGCCAGGGAACCTTCCAGAGACTTATTTTTAAATTTATGACGACCGAATTTTCTGCCAAACAGAGCGGCAAAGGTATCACCCACGATGATAAAAGCCAGCGCGGCAATGGCCACAGGTTTGTCGTATAAGAAAACAGTCAGACATACCGAAATTAAAATATAGGTAGCCCCGGTGAAATCGCCCGCAATTTCATGCTCTCTAATTATCGGTTCTATGATTTTACCGGCAAAGGCTCGCCAGAAAAACCAGTTACGTAACCGGGCAATGTCAATCAGAATCATCAGAAGAGTAATCGACACCATGATATAGAGCATTTCCGCTTTACTGAAAGAAAGGATATAATACCCCCCCGGAATAACCAGGGCGGTCATATGTGTCGCTTTACGGGCTAATTCACTTCGAAAGCTTATCGGGTGCAGTTGCTTCGAATCGCCGGCGGTCATAATTATCGGATGCGATATTGATACGGTTTCAAATGCAACGTTTTCAAAATCCGGGGAAATTCAACATGATATTCACCAAAAACACGGTCCTGAAATTCCTGGAGTTTCTGTATCCGGTAATCCTGCTTCAACTGGGTAATAATCTGGCCTCGAGCCAGGTGATAATCGACTGACTGTTTTTTATCCTTGACCTTCAAAAGGTGGAATCCCCGGTCCGTTTTATAGACGGAAGAAACACTCGCTGTTGGCGTTCCGAGAGCTACGTGGTAAAAAACCGAATCGACATCCCCTTGGCCAACATAACCGAGGTCAACTATTTTTATCTTCATATTTTTGGCGAAGTCGGCATTGACAATATCCTCAAATGCCATGCCGGCGAGAACCTGGTCGCGCAAAAACTCGGCGTATAACGAATCACTCACCGTTAAGTATTTCACATATAACGGCTTCTCGACAATATACTGGTCCCGGCGTTCATCGTAATAGGCCTTTACCGCCTCCTCGGACGGTTTCCAACTGACATCAAATTTATTTTTTTCAACCACTGATTTGGCGGCGAGATGCCAAAGCCTTTCTCTTTCCTCGACTACCCGGGGTATAGTATCCAGCCCTTCCCTTCTTGCCGCCTGTAATACCACATACCGCTGGCCGATTTCGTTAAGCATTACTTTTTTCATGTCACGGTCGGTATTTTTGATCAAATAACGTTTACGGTAGGCATGCTCGTAATTCTTTATTTCCTTGGCATCGATGGTGTCAATACCATTGACAATTCCTCCCCACACGGAATCATCGACCAGGTAAATATCGGTATCCATTATCGCTTCGTTGGCCAAAACATTTAAATTTTGCATCAGGCTGTCCATAATAAGCTTATTAAGACGGCCTGATTTCTCCTGGAGCAGGTTCTGGCGGGCACTTTCAAAAACACCCGTTCGTTCCAGGGGAATCACGCCGGCCGGAAGATAATCATTCATGTAAATAATATGCCAGCCGTCCTTATCCTGGTAAGGTTCGGAATACTGACCGGGTTTTAAGGAAAAAGCCACCGAATCAAACGGGTCGATATATATGCCACGGGTTGTCCAGCCTACCGCACCACTGCCGCGGCGCGAAATCTCATCATGGGAATATCGAAAAGCTACATTCTGAAAGGGCTCTCCGAAAGTCAGTATCTGATAAATCTTCCTGGTGTAATCTTCATGAACCTTATTCATCTCCTCTTCGCTGAGCGATTTATAATAAACAGAATCCGCGGAATTCTTCAAGCCTGTTTTGGATATAAAAATATGATATAAATCCAGTTGTTCCTCGACGGTATAAAGGTCCGGCCTTTTATTATAATATTCCACTATTTCCAGAGAATCAGCCGAAACCTGGCTGAAAACTTTTTCATATAAAAAAACCTGCATCAAATAATCATGATAACGGAGACGGTAATTCCAGTAATCATAGTAATAATCCCGGAGATTAATTTTATCGGCTTCAAAACCCGTCAGTGAATCGACTACAAGACTGTCGAGAATTTTTTTTATGGTCGTCTGGTCGAGATAGCCGCCCTTGGAGAGGATAGTGCTGTTACCGATGCGGTCATATAAATCCTTTGCCGATAGAGAATAATTGTTATCCGCCCGGGCGATAATAAAATCATTGTATTTGTCTTTAGTTTCTTCATTTAAAACCGGGGGCTGACAGCCGGTGATAATAGATAACGACAGGATACCGAAAAAATAATGAATTCTTTTAAGAAAAAACATGTTCATACTCCGTTTAATTAAGATTAAGACCATAAATTATACAAAGAAAGACTAAAAGCAAGACTAAAAAAAAGGGCTTTTCCCTCAACAGGTCAAAGCGGCTTCCATTTCGTCGGTAGCCACCTTTTTATTTCGGAAAAAACTTTGAAACTCAATGATGAAAATAGTCCCCGCCCCGGGTTGCGAATCAACCCCGAGATTCAGCCGGAGGCTCGAACAGATGCGGTGTACAATAGCCAGTCCCAGACCGGTGCCCTGTTTCTTGGTTGAATAAAAAGGTTGAAAGATTTTGTCGAAAATACCATGCGGTATCCCGGGACCATTATCACAGACGAGCAGTTTGACAGTATTTTCATTAGAAGCGGCGACTATCTTGAAAGTAATCATACCGTCTCTACCCTCAAAAGCTTCGCAGGCATTAATGGTCAGATTCATAAGCAGTTGTTTCAGCAGGTCTTCATCGCCCGCCACATAGACAATGGCGTCTTCGGTTTCGAGGTTGATTTTAATATTGGCCTTGAAGGAATCGTGATGCTGAATTATTTCGACGACATCATTTATTAAATGACACAATTCCACCTTGTTGTAATTGGGGCGGCCGATACGGGCGTATGAGAGGAAATCGCTGAGGATCTTGCTGAGGCGGTGAGATTCCTTTATGATCAATTCCATAAGCCGGACATTTTCACCGGATAGCTGCAATTCATTTTTCAGAACTTCCACCGAACCGGAAATAGCCGCCAGGGGGTTTCTTATTTCATGGGCAATCGAGGCGGAGAGTTCTCCCACTGCCGCCAGACGGTCGGCCGCCCGGACTTTATTCTCCAGTGCCTTGGCCTCGGTCAGATCCGAGAAGATTGCGATTACCCCCCGGAGAACATTTTTTTCTTCGGTTAAAATCGAGGTGGACAAGCCCAGGGGTATTTGCCGCCGCTCCCCGTTTATGATATCCAGCTCTTTGCGGGGGAATTCAATCTGCCGCCTGATCCCGGCCATCAGACATTGAGCCAGTAAGGGCATTCGTTCGGAAAAAACAGCCTCGCAATGCATGCCCTTTACTTCTTCCTCCCGGTAACCTAGAATTTTCTCGGCAGCTTGATTGAAATAAATGATGCACCCCAGGGCATCGACCGTCAGAAGCCCGGAGTTGAGATGCCGGAGGATATCATCGGTCTCAAGGCGCGCCCTTTTCAGAGCCAGCGAGGTATCAGCCAACTCTTTGTTTTGCGAGCTGAGCCGCTCCGCCAGGTACCCCGAAATAAAAGCCACCAGATAAAAAATCAAAATATGAATAAAAATGGAATAAAAGACCGATTCCTGGGTGGCAAAAATCGTTTTGAGGGCTCTGAGGGTAATTTCATAATTACCGATGGTTCTCAAGCCAAACCAGATGATAAAAGTGTACGCTACCGATACCAGCGAGGCAATAACCAGAGTCCCGGCAAGGCGGTAAACCAGCGCGGCGGAAATGATAGTCAGTAAAAAGAGGGCTGAAAAGGGGGAATTGACATTTCCTGTAGCGTAAATGACTGCCGAATCAATAATGATTTCAAAAAGAAACTGCAGAAAAACGACCATCTGCGTAACGGCGCGGAGTTTGATTTTTTTCCCCAGGGCAATGGTTACAGCGATTCCCAGAGAAAAAATGGAATAGACGATAAACTCCATCCGGAGAAACTCCGGGAAGCCCATCCAGAAAACGACTACTGCCGCCAAGATAACATAAGTCGCCAGCCTGAGCGGCAGAAACCATCCCTGATGTCTGAAATTTTTACTTTCCATAAAATAAACGGCACCCATAGCGGGTGCCGTCGTACCGTTAACGTTTATTTATAACCAGTAAGCTGCCAGACCAATTTTGCGCCTTTTTAAAATTTCCCGATAATGTCAAACATCGGCAGATACATGGCAATCAGGATACCGCCGATAATGGCACCCATGATGACTATAATTATCGGTTCGATAACCGAAGTCAGTGCCGAAACGGCCTCATCGACTTCTTCATCGTAGAAATCGGCAATTTTACCCAGCATCTCATCAAGCCCGCCGGTTTTTTCACCCACGCCGATCATCTGCGTCACCATGGGAGGAAAGACGCCGGTTTCCTTGAGCGGTCCGGTGATAGTATCCCCCTCGGCTATAGCCAGTACCGATTTGTTGATGGCTTTGGCCACCACCAGATTGCCGGCTGTCTTGGCCGTGATTTCCAGGGCTTCAAGTATGGATACCCCGGACGAAAGCAATGTTCCCAGGGTCCGGGAGAAACGGGCAATTGACGATTTTCTCACCAGGTTACCGAAAACCGGTGTTCGTATCAGAAACTTATCAAAAAGCAACGCTCCCCCCGGTGTTTTTTTCCACCAGAAGAAAGCCACCAAAGCACCAATCGTACCTATCATCATATAGAGGAAATTGCTTTTCAAAAAATGTGAAATATCCAGCACTATTTTGGTCGGGGTGGGAAGTTCGGCGCCGACACCGCCGAACATTTTGGCAAAAGTCGGTACGATGAAAACCAGCATACCGATAGTCACACCCGTCGCCACAACCGCCACCACCGACGGATAAACCATGGCGCCTTTGACCTTCCGTATCAACTGGTCGGCTTTTTCGCGATAGACCGCCAGACGAACCAGAATGGCATCAAGGGCACCGCCAATTTCACCGGCTTCCACCATATTGGTGTAAAGCTGGTCGAAAACTTTCGGGTGGCGCGAGAGAGCATCAGAAAGGGTCGCCCCGCCCTGAACGCCATCCCTTACCTGGTTGACAATTTTCGCCAGCTCCTTGTTTTCCATCTGGGTGGCGAGAATTTCCAGGCACTGCACCATGGGCAGACCAGCCCCGATCATGGTTGCAAACTGCCGGGTAAAACGGGAAATATCAACCTTCTTGATCCCGGTTCCGAATTTTATCTGGATATCGGGTGCTTTTTTGGTAATTGACTTAACCAGGATACGATTCTGCCTGAGAATCCTTTCCAGGTCCTCCTTTTTATTGGCTTTCATCGTCCCCTGGACAGGAGCACCAGCTATGGTTTTTCCTTTATATTCAAAAACTGGCATATTAATACTATCCTTTCTTCATAAATCCCTTACGAAAAAGCAGGTGATTTTTGCCTTGAAAGCATTTCGTTGAGCTCCTGGACGTTGTTGCTGTGCCCCATGGCATCATTTATGGTTATTTTACCGGACTGATAAAGTTCCGCCAGCGACTGGTTCATGGTCTTCATTCCATATTTCTGACCGGATTGAATCATGGAATAAATCTGGTGTATTTTATCGTCACGAACAATGGCTCTGATAGCCGGTGTGGCAATCATGATTTCCAGGCAGAGGACGCGGCCGCCGCCCACTTTGGGTATCAGTGTCTGCGAAACTACCGCCTGCAGGGTAAACGACAGCGTTACCCGAATCTGTTCCTGCTGGTTGGTCGGGAAGACATCAACAATACGGTTAATGGATTCCGCGCAGGAATTGGTATGTAAAGTGGCAAAGGCCAGGTGACCGGTCTCTGAAATTTTCAAAGCCGATTCAATCGTTTCAAGATCCCTCATCTCGCCCACCAGCACGACGTCGGGGTCCTCTCGAAGGGCGTATTTCAAAGCCGATGAAAACGAAGTCGTGTCGGAATATACTTCTCGCTGGTTTATCAGCGCGGTTTGATGCCGATGCAGATATTCAATCGGATCCTCGACCGTGATTATATGAACTGCTCTTTCTTTATTGATCTTATCAATAATAGCGGCCAGAGTGGTGGATTTACCGGAACCGGTCGGACCGGTGACCAGTACTAGGCCCCTGGGGAGTTTGGAAAATTCAGCAATCACCGGCGGCAAGCCCAGTTCTTCGAATGATTTTATCTTATAGGGAATCTGCCGCAGCACCACCGCAATATTACCCCGCTGGACAAACATATTACAGC
>JAQUSF010000072.1 GCA_028715215.1 Candidatus Zixiibacteriota bacterium | reverse complement strand
AGTTAGGCTGCCATGGCGTAATTGTATTCGCCAATTATTGGTTTGCCCGGTTTGGTAACGGGGTCCCAGACAACCCCGGCACGCCAACAACCCCCCACTATACCCGTCGAAACCAGGTCACCCCCATAAAGTGGTGCTTTGTTTCTCTAAATAAAGCGAAGAGGCCGCTTCTCTTCGAGGCTGTCCCTCAATGAGATGGCTTCTCTTCAGATGTCAAAGAACTCTCTATTATAATATACTCAATCGGCTAAAATATTCAACCGGTTATGACATTATTTTCCTAAGCCGGTTTTCCCAACCTTTTGAGATTATCCTTTTAAAATGATAACTGCCAATCATTAAACGCCTTAGGCTCAGAAAAGTTTCAACCAATTATATGCCGTTATTATTTTCTTTTTCTACTATAAACACTTTTTTCCCATTTTTCGTTTATCAATTGAGGTTAAAATCGAGCACAGATTATGAAAAACTATTGCTTTAAAAAAAATACACTTACTTCGTACAAGTCACCCTGATTTTAGTACTATTTCTGTTTTTTTAAGCTGTGCCAACCGCTATATGAAAACCAGGTCTGACGGAGAAAGTCACCAGGACGAAAATATCATCCACAGAGGGGACAATCCTTTTGAGCAAAGTCTCTATGAAACCTGGGGGATTTTCAGCCGTGTCGAATCTATCCAGTATTTTATAATGTACACTCTGTTAAAAGAACTGGCTGCGCATGACGGTTTGAATTCCCCTAAACATCAATTTTTACTGGAGCTTCAAGAAAAACATGTCCTCGACGATGCCACCGAAGTTTTGACGATATTTAACCTGAGCCTGCTTGACCTTGACGAAAACTGGTCGGATAACAACCGGAAAAATATGTTCGTTGAATATGAAGCACCCAAAAGAGCCGAGCAAATTGCCGCTTATAACTGTTTTCATATCGAAAAAAAATACCCTTTCGATGAACTGGGCCGGCTTATTATGCTACACGGTGTTTTCGTCTTAGAAAAATGGACCGGAAATAGCTTAACAGTATCGTTCAACAACGGTGCCTCATATATTCTCCTGGACAGCTTTGGCGAACACAAAATCTTTAAAGCGGCCAGAAGCTGTGATGACCTGCAGAATCAGAAACAACAAGATTCAAAAATCTTCATAATGAAACAGGAAAGTAAGGTGAATACCTTTATTGACTATGACAAACTGGAATTCAGTAATATAAATCTTCATGTGATTCCATGTTGTTATGGTGATGGCCGATGGAATGGAAAAAAATCACCTCAAGAAGAAGGTCCCTGGCACTGGCACCGGGTGTTTCTTGATTTTTACCTCAATCTCGATAATGTCAGTTGGGGAAAATCATCATATGGTCAAAAAGTCGAATTTGATATTAACTATGAAATACATCATATCACCCTTGATTCTTCAATAATAATTGCCAGTGAAACACTTCACTACCAGCAAGAACTTCAAAACATCAATAAAAATGACGGTCTCTTTTTTCGCGTCTTTACCCTTCCTTTCTATACTGACCATGACACCACTAGGAGTGATTACCAGCTTAACCTTAAGGTCATCAGCAAAGAGAAAAAATTCATTACCAAATACGCCTTTTCGGTTCAAGACAAACAGTATGAACTTCTTGTTCTGGACACCATGCCCACCAATGTCTCCGGTATCCCCCTTTGTCAGAGAAATCCGAGTGCCGAACCGGGTGAAGATGCTACCATTTTGATGCCTGTTACCAACCTGCCCCCAGCCGAACAAAACGGCCGTTATAAAGCCATGATTAATTTTTACCTGGCTAAAAACGAAGATTATCGCAAGGGTACGGTTTATATGGATAGTTTAAAAATATATGAAATGGTCGATTCAACCGACACTCTGCCCCCTGTCGTTAGTTATCCTGAAAACAGTGCCTATACTCCCAAAAGCCGCATCGCATCCTTTATTATAGATGAAGATGTTCCTGATGATTATCTTGTTTACAATATAGAAATCCCCAAAAGATGGTCTGACAATACCAAAATAACCAGAGGCGCTTATACCCTGGTGGCTCTGGTTACTCACCATAACCAGATTATCAGTGAAGCCGTTATATCCAACCTGAAGATTAAATGATTTTATTACAAACTCAACCGGAAACCGAACTGGTTGATTGACTCCGGTTCAAAAGTCGATATCACCCGCTGGACATTGAGACTTAATATTTTCGTGACCGGCTTGACAAGCGAGAGTTCGATATAATGGTCCCGGTCAAGTCCTTCGGTATAGTCAAAATTATAATCGGCGGTAAATTCGATATTAAAAGCGGTCAGCAGTTTGACGCTGTTAATAAGAATTATCTGCACCGTCTGACCCCGGTCTTCGCCAGCATCATCGACATTTTTATAAACCGAAATTTCATTGGTGATGGGGTAAAAGCCGAATTTCCCCGAAGAAGATTGAATCGTGGGGATGATCTCCCCCGCCCGGATATCGGGCACCCATAAAAGCGTCACTGACCATACCGCCACGCCGACGAGCAGAACAAGCTTGCGCATGGTTGACTCCCAAATTAAAGGTTATGAGTAATAAAGTATTCGGAAAATACTCAACTGACCGGGCCAGGGCAAACTTTAAACCGCCGCCTTTGGTTTCAGCCAGGTGCCGGCAAAATCATTGCTGAGCAGGTCTTCCAGCGTGGTATAAATCGAACGGATTTTGTAGTCCAGCTCAAGGCGAGCTTTCTGCGAGGTATAGGCCCAGTCATAGTCAAGCATCCTGACCAGGTCGGGATAAAACGAAATTTTACCCCGGCCCCCCATTTTGTTAAAAACAACCGACATCCGGGCGGCAAAATCAACCATCGGCCGGGGAAAATGAACCAGATGCGGTGCTTTCTTGATAATCGCCGAAACCGTCAGGACCAGGTCTTTCAGGGAGATGTTATCGCCGCCCAGGATATAGCGCTCACCGGTACGGCCTTTGGCCAGAGCACAGATTATTCCCGGCACCAGATCCCGAATATCAACCAGATTAACAATATTGTGATACTCAGGAATAATCAGCCAGCGGAAATATTTTCTGGCCAGCGTACGGTCATCGCCGGAGCGCGAGGGTGCCACGATTATAGTGGGATTGACCACCACCAGTTCCGGACCGCCCTCAGCGGCCAGGCGAAAAAGCTCCTCCTCGGCCGCCCGCTTGGTCATAAAATAGGGTATTTTCAACTTCCCGAGATTATACTCACTATCCTCGGTGACCCATGAAAAGTCCTTGAGATTACCGTTAGAGCTCTTGCGCGGCAGGGCGCCAATCGCCCCGACTGTGGAAATATGCAAAAACCGTTTTACCCCGGCACGGCACGCTGCTTTATACAAGTCCGAGGCTCCGAAAGTGTTGATACCGGTAAACTGCGTCAGCTTATCCCGGCGGAAATTTACCCACGCAGCAGTATGGATTACGCCGTCTATCCCCTCCAGAAGCTTTTCAAGGGCGTTTAAATCGCGAAGGTCGGTTATTCTTTTTTCGAGTTTCAATGAGTCGATATAAGCCGTGTTGGAACTCTCACGAACATGGGCAATCGGCTTGATACCCATCTGGTTAAACTGGTAACATAATTGTTTGCCCAGAGAACCGGCGGCTCCGGTTATTAAAATTTTCTTATCGGTCAGGTCCATATTACATATAAAATATTACAAATCAAGCTCCTTTAAAATGACAAAAAACGATGAGCCTTGTCAATTATTTAATAACAAACAAATCCGTGAAAATGTCGGTTTATTTATTTTTTCTGGATATAGCGTCGGGTAATTGATTGATTTCGTTAATTTTAACCTGAACTATAAGAAACAGCTTTTTTAGTGAGTTCCCGACCCCTTTAAAATTAGCTTTAGATTGTAAAATAAGTTTTACGTGGTTTTACCTTTACGACCTTAAGGAAAGACTCCAAGTAGAAAATAACTGATTGTAAAAAAAACCGGCTGAAAACAGTCTCAAGGTTAAAAACACTCAGAAGTATAACTCTTCAAGCGCTTTGTTTTAAAATACGGATTTTTGAAATTAAGCATAATATTTAATGAGTTATTATACTTTTAATATGAAAAGTATAATAACTATTAATTATTAAACGAAGGTATAAAAGGGATGGATGTTAATGAATTTCAGGAAAATAGTCCGGGTCGGTTGGTCAAGATACCGGAGGGTGTTTTTGCCTTTGTGCCTAATCCCTTGCCACCGGTTGATTTTAAATTAGACTCTTCAATAATTAAAAAGCTTTCAGAGGCAGATCACGCTTTGGGGGAATTGGATGGTGTGGGAAAAACCATACCAAATCCACACTTTTTGATTGGTCCCCTTAGTAAACGAGAAGCGATTCTTTCATCCAGGCTTGAAGGTACAATTACGACCGCAGAGGAACTGATTATATATGATGCTCAGGGTGAAAAAGGTTTTTCAAAAGATGATACAAAAGAAGTATCAAATTATATAAAAGCTTTGGATTATGGTATTAATAGATTAAAAGAATTACCTATGAGCAATCGACTGACTTGCGAAATACATCAAAAACTTATAGAAGGTGTGCGCGGGAAAAGCTATAACCCTGGTGAATTCAGGAAATTACAGAATTATATAGGTTCTAAGGGACAGCCAATAATTGAAGCTCGCTTTGTACCACCACCGATTCCTGATATGACAGCCGCACTGAATCAACTGGAGTTATTCTATCATGCTCAGGATGAGTTGCCCTATCTGATAAAACTTGCCCTGATTCATTATCAGTTTGAAACTATCCATCCTTTTATGGACGGTAATGGTCGCATAGGCCGGTTACTTATTACTTTATTACTATGCAGTTGGAAGCAATTACATCATCCATTTTTATATATGAGCAGTTATTTTGAGCGTTATAAAGAGTTATACAGAGACCTTCTGCTGAAGGTAAGTCAAAAAAGTGCCTGGAATGAATGGCTTGACTTCTTTCTTACGGGCGTAATAATGCAATCACGGGACGCAATAACCAGGTCTGAAAGATTAATAGAGTTAAAAGAGCAATATCGTCAAAAAATAAAGAAAAAACGAACATCTGCTCATCAGTTAAAATTAGTTGATGAATTATTTTTATCTCCATGGACGACTATGTCGCGGGCTTCAGGTGTTTTGGGGATAACACCAATGGCAGCACAGAATAATATTAATAAGTTAGTTGCCACCGGTATATTACGAGAATTTACTGGTCGTCCAAGAGATAGGATTTATATTGCTCCTGCCATCCTTAATATAATAGAAAAGGACAGTTTTGATAAAAGCGTTTAGTGTTAATCGCTACTCTTTACAAATCAATTAACTTTCCCTTGTCCTCAAAAACACAATTCGCTAAATTTCCCGCATGGCGGACAGCGAAAAAAAAACCATTCTTATCACCGGCGCCAACGGTTTTATAGGCTCGCGTCTGTGCCGGAAATTTATCGAAGAAGATTTCCGCGTCATCGCCGGAGTACGGAAAACCTCGGATTTATCATTGCTCGACGGCCTTGCCATCGAGTACCGCTACGGCGATGTCACCCGGCCGGATTCCCTGCCGGCAATGGTTACCGGGGTCGATTATATCATCCATAACGCCGGGCTGGTCAAGGCAAAAAAAAGAAAGACTTTTTTCGAGGTCAACGAGAGCGGCACCCGAAATCTTTTCGAGGCGGTCCTGGAACACAACCCCGGAATAAAAAAAATTGTGTACCTTTCATCTCTGGCCGCCGCCGGACCATCAGTCGCCGGTCGCCCCGTTACCGAGTATGACACCCCACACCCGCTCACCATTTACGGCGAGTCCAAACTGGCCGGGGAGCGGGTAGCCCGCTCATATGAGAACCGGTTGAATGTGACTATCGTGCGGCCCCCGGGCGTATACGGACCGGGCGATAAGGAATTTTACGACCTGTTTAAAACCGTTTACCGCCACCTGCGGCCGATTGTCGGCGACAGCCGGCGTAAAATCCAGCTAGTATATGTTGATGATTTATGTGAGGGCATATATAAAACCATCACGACTGAGACCAGACCGGGGGCGGTTTATTTCATCTGTGAAAACCGCCCTTACACCATGAGCGAGATGATGGTAATCTTTCAAAAAGGCTGCCGGCGCTGGGCTATCCCGCTGGCAGTGCCGGGCTGGCTGTTTAAAACTCTGGCTTTTGTCTCCGAACACTTCTTCAAACTGTTCGGCGCCACTCCTTTTCTGACCGTCAACAAAGCCGCGGAACTTCTCGCCGACTGGTCAGTCGCAACCGAAAAAGCCCGGCTCGAACTCGGTTTCGAATCCCGCGTCCCTCTCGACAAAGGAGTGCGGGCAACTTATGAATGGTATCTTGAAAAAGGATGGTTATAAATGATTTCCTACAAGCTGATGTTTTACTGTTTCGCCGTCAGTGGTATTTATATGCTGGTAGTCTCGATTATTTTGGCGCTGGCCGAGGTCGCCCTAAAACTCACCCGGGGTCTTCCCGCGGAACTTGTCGAGTCAAGCAACCTGGCCTGGTTCATCATGAATTTCCTGATGGAATTTCTTTTTTACGTGGTAATCCCGACCATCATCTTCAGTTTCTTTTTTGTGGTCATCCCGCTTTCCGGGCTTAAAGCCGGCCTGGCCGGCGCCGTGCTGGCGTTTCTTCTGGGCTCCACCCCGGTTCTGATGGGGCTGTCCGTGAAAGTCAAACTGCCCATGCCGCTGGTGTTGTTCGCACTCCTTTCCCATCTTATCAAGCTGGGCGGGTCGATGGCCCTGATTGGTTATCTTTATTCCTTGTGACAGACGTCGGGTAAAATAATTTTAAAGGTGCACCATGAACGAAAAACTTGAAAAGAAATTTGCGGACTGCCGCAGGGAATTTCCCCACACGGAAAACACGGTTTATTTTAACTCAGCCTCCTACGGACCGTTTTCTATAACCGTTAAAAAAGCCATCGAGGACAACATCAACCTGAGGCTGGCGGCGGACATCGACGATACCCTCTATGCCTTCACTGTCGCCGAGGAACTTCGCAGCGACTATGCCGCCCTGGTCGGCGCCGATAAACAGGATATCGGCCTGGGGTTGAATACCAGCTTCGGGCTGAATGTCATGGCCTTTGGCCTCCCCCTGCCCCGGGGTTCGGAAATCCTGGTCTCCGATATTGAGTTCCCGGCTATCATCTACACCTGGCGGGCGGCTGCCGAAAGATTCGGTTATGAGCTCAAGTTCGTCCCGGCCAAAGACATGTCTTTCGATATCGAAACTTTCAAAAAAGCCATCACCGGAAAAACGAAGGTACTGGCCGTTTCTTATGTCCAGTTCTTCAACGGTTATAAAAACGACCTGGCGACCCTGTCGCAAATATGCCGTGAGAATGATATCCTGCTGGTGGTCGATGGTATTCAGGGGATGGGGACCGAACCTGTCGATGTCAGGCAACTGGGGCTCGATGTCTTCACCTCGGGTTGCCAGAAATGGATGCTGGCACCCCAGGGATGCGGCTTTTTCTACCTTGACCCCGAACTTCGCCGTAAAATCCAACCCCCCTTCATGAGCTGGCTGGGCGTGGACTGGCAGATGAATTTTACCAGCCTGTTTAAATTCGACAATCCCTGTTTCGATTCCACCCGCAAATTCGAGCTGGGCTATTATGTCGTTCTGAACCTGGCCGGGATGAAAGCCGCGGTAAGATATTTTCAGCACCTCGGCATTGAAAACATTCAACGGCACAACCATCGCCTGATTGACCGTCTGGCCGAGTATATTAAAAGCAACCGCCGTTATAAAATAACTTCGTCGATGACCCCTTTGCACCGGTCTTCGATTTTCACTTTCACCTGCGACAATTATAAAGAACTCCATCAGGAGATTGTCAAAAGAAAGATTATCCTGGCCCTGCGCGAGGGTTCGCTCCGGGTTTCGGTTCATTTTTTTAATAACGATGACGACATTGACAAACTGCTTGAAGTGCTGGACGATTTTTCAAAAAGGTAATGCTGGTTCCGTCAAGTAAGCAGAAAAATAGTCTGGTGCACAGGGTCTGACATGCTTTTACTTTGAAAAAAAAATATATGCTTATAATACTGTCCAATAAATCGGGAGAACATCGGTTCTACCCAACTTGAGCGGGAAAACGATAAATTAGGCCGGACGCTTACGGGCCAAGACCCAGTGATGCTTCTCTTCGCCGGTCTCCACATCTCGACCAAACTCGATATCGAAGCCAGCTTGCTCTATGAGTGACCTGGTCATGTCAGGGTCGAAATGACTCCAGAACATGTCAACCCCCATGTAATCGTTGAATTCTTCCCATGCCCAGCTGGCTACCGAAACAAGCAAAATCCCCTGTGGTTTGAGAATAGAATGGAACGATCGAAATATCTGGGCGTGCATTTCCCTGGGTATATGAATAATGGCATAAGTAGAAATAATCCCATCGAATGATTCAACAGGAAAGTCGATTTCAACTATATTCATCTTCTGAAAGGCGGCGGCCGGCACGTTTTCGCGTGCAGCTGCTACCATTACCTCCGAAAAATCTATTCCGATGACTTCGAATCCGGCTTTAACCAGGTGCCGTGCTACTGGTATCCCTGTTCCGGATCCCGCGTCGAGCACTTGTCCGTTAGCGGGTAGCAGCGACGTAAAAGCGTTTACTTCTCTCCTGTTGTCGGCCTTTTCCCTTTCGGCGGTATAGCGATTGCCAAGCCGATCGTATCCTGATTTCACAATTTCGAACGCTTGTTCCCGTTTATATTGTTTCATATAGTATTGATGATAAACTTTATAGTTTGAAAAGTCAATGGCCAATGGAAGTCGTTGGAAGATAATCAAGTGCTTTAACCCCCCTCATCGGCCAGAGTCTGCATAACTAACTTAATAAGGTTACCGGCTCATTCACTCCACCCGTTGCAACACCCAATAAACTCATAAGCCCCAAAGCCCGAAAATGTCGAAAAACATCCGATCTGTTATGCTCCGGGAATTACCCCAATTCAGGTCGATGAAGAATGTTGTCAAGCCGCAGTATTACTACACGCCCTGGGAGTTGGAGTGTGAGATCGCCCGATACGTGGAGTTTTACAATAATCACCGCTTCTACGAATCTCTGGGCAACGTCACCCCGGCTGATAAGTATCATGGCCGGGCGGAGCAGATCATCTCACGGCAGGAAAGGATTAAACGGGAAACGCTGATATTGAAAAGAAAAGAGAATTTATCACAATTGGCAGGGGTGTTGTGAAATCGCTTCAGCCTCCTTGCCAAACCAAAAAGTGTTTCTTATATTATACTCATTAATTTCCGAAAGGTTTTGACGACGTACAATCATGCTGGTCATAACGTTTTGGATTCTTTATACCGATAGCGGGTGTTGTTATTTGTCCTGGACAGGTATACGCGCCTAAAGCAATGTCAGATATTTGCGGAACAGCAAAGTCCGCTCTAAGGCGGCCCGGAGGAAACCATGGAAGAAGACGCTTCAGCTCGTAAACATGCTGAAGACGTGTGGCACTCACTGGAGATAGACGAGGTCTACGAGAAGCTTCGCAGTCGCTCTGAAGGTTTGAGCGATAACGAAGCGGCGGCGCGTCTGCAGGAGTACGGACCGAATGTCCTGCCGGCAAAAGAGCCGCCAACCATCTGGGTCATACTTCTGCACCAGCTGATCAATCCGCTGATATTCATACTCCTGGCCGCAGCTGCGGCATCGATCGCCATTGGTGATGTAACCGATGCTCTGTTCATACTTATAGTCATTGTGTTGAACAGCGGCCTGGGAGCTTATCAGGAACATCATGCCGAAAGAAGCGCAGCCAGTCTCCAGAAGCTGATGAAGATTACGGCCAGAGTACGGCGTAACATTAGGGAATTCAATATTTCTTCCGAAGCGGTGGTTCCCGGCGATGTAATATTGTTGGAGTCAGGAAATAAAGTGCCCGCCGACGTACGGCTGGTTCAGGTCCATAGACTGGCCGCTGATGAAAGCTTCCTGACCGGTGAATCCCTTGCGGCCGAGAAACAGACCGACCATATGCCTGAGGACACTGGCGTGAGTGACCGCAGGAATATGGCGTACGCAGGATCAACGATCACGTCAGGGAGGGGTACAGGGGTCGTCGTCGGTACGGGAACGGCGACCCAGGTAGGTATCATTGCCGAGACGATAACGCATTCGAAGGGCGGTAAACCGCCCCTGGTCCTTCGGATGGAGAAATTCGTCAAGAATATCAGTATCATGATACTGGCGATCAGCGCCGGACTGGCCATACTCCTGCGATATCAGGGGTATGACGTCACGGCCATCTTTTTCTTCGTAGTCGCTCTTGCCGTCTCCGCTATCCCTGAGGGTCTTCCCGTGGCACTGACTGTGGCCCTCTCTATCGCCACCAAGCGGATGTCCCGCCGGAATGTCATCGTGCGCAAGCTGACCGCCGTGGAGAGTCTCGGCAGTTGTACGGTGATTGCGAGCGATAAAACAGGGACGTTGACCGTTAATCAGCAGACAGCCCGAGTGATCTCCCTGCCGGATGACCGCACGTTCACCGTCTCCGGTGAAGGCTACAACGGAGATGGGGTGATTGCACTCCCTGACGGCGGTGAAATATCCCGATCGGACAAAGACCGATTAATCAGGTTGTCCCGGTTGACGATTCTGGCAAATGAGGGTTCGCTGCTGAAGGAGGGGGGAGAATGGAAGTACTTCGGAGACGCCATGGATGTGGCGTTTCTGGCTGTTGGCTACAAGCTGGGATTAAGTCCGGAAGAGGTGAAAGGGCAGTTTCGGATAATCGGCGAGATTCCTTATGAGTCGGAACAGAAATTTTCGGCCGCTTTCTATAATGCCGAGGACAGGAGCCATGTTGCAGCCAAGGGAGCGGTGGAGACAATCCTGGACTTCTGCACCCGCATGTATCGAGACGGAGAGTTGACGAATCTCGAACGGAGCAGTATTGAACGGCAGGCAGTGAGGATGGCGGAAGAGGGACTGCGCGTTCTGGCTGTGGCCGGCGGTGAGACATCGGCTCCGGAAACCCAGGGAGACCACCCGGTAGAGGCTCTTTCGGGGCTCACTTTCCACGGACTCGTCGGATTCATTGACCCGTTGCGCCCGGAAGTCAAGGACGCGGTGAGAGACTGCCGCGATGCGGGCATCAAGGTGGTTATGATTACCGGAGATCACCCGTCTACCGCTCAGGCTATAGCCGCAGAACTTGGTCTTGCTGAAAAGGATAAACCGGTGGTGACCGGCCGGGATCTAAGCGAAGCCGGCACTCCAGACAGCCCTGCTTACATAAAACAGGTCTTGTCGACCCATGTGTTCGCCCGAGTATCGCCGGAACAGAAACTCGATATTGTGGATGTCCTGATTCGCGCCGGGGAATTCGTAGCCGTAACCGGCGATGGAGTGAATGACGCCCCCGCACTGAAGAGAGCCAATATCGGCGTAGCGATGGGCTCGGGGACTGATGTCGCCAAGGAAGTGGGATCGATGATTGTAACCGACGACAACTTCGCGTCTATCGTCGCGGGTGTTGAAGAGGGGCGGTTCGCGTATGATAATGTTCGGAAAGTAACGTATCTCCTCATATCCACCGGTCTGGCAGAGGTACTGATGTTCATTGCGGCAGTGCTGGCTGGCCTGCCTATCCCCCTGCTGGCCGTGCAGCTTTTGTGGCTCAATCTTGTCACCAACGGCATCCAGGACGTAGCCCTGGCCTTTGAGGGAGGAGAGCCGGGTGCCATGAAGCGGAAACCGCGCAAACCCGATGAAAGAATCTTTGATTCCCGAATGATCAGTCAGACTCTTGTCTCAGGGGCAACTATCGCCGTTCTGGCTTTCGCCTTCTGGTATTGGCAGATTGAATCTGAAGGGATTGAAGAAACATTGGCTCGCAATAACGTCCTGCTTTTGATCGTCCTGCTGCAGAACGTGCATGTATTTAATTGCAGATCCGAATCGGTGTCAGCCTTCAAAATTCCAATCAAACGCAATTACCTTCTCATTTTCGGGGTTTTGGCAGCTCAGGGCATCCATATTCTTAGCATGCACCTGCCCTTCATGCAATCCATACTTGGTATTGCGCCCATCTCACTCAACCACTGGCTCCTGACGCTCCTGTTGGCGTTAACCATATTGCCGGTGATGGAGATATTCAAACGGGTCACCAGGCGGAATTAATCGACCGGCCGACTTCGTCGGAACGCTATTAAAAAACAGAGCAGGCAGAACCGCTAAAGAAATAATAGTCGAAAGCTCAAGGCTTTCGAACTACAAAAACTAATCATTACATGCTATCGACGACGGTGATTGTCTAGGCCTATAAAATGGTGCTTTCCTCCTTAGCTACCCCTCTGTGTGTTGTCATATGAACCTTTTGTTAAAAGGTTGATTGTTGGGTTTGGCTACAATAACATACAACCTCTGACAGCGAGGCTCAACTCTCTTGTAACATAGTTACTTTAGACGCAGGTAAGGAAATTCTATGTTTGATTTACGCCCCCGGGCACCAACCATCTTCATCACCTGGCATACAAGGACATGTACCAGGTACAATTAATAATCAAGAGCGATCAATGAAAAACAGCGATTGCCTTCCTGGATAGAATTGCATATACTGGGTAAGCCCTTTTGCAATTGGAGGTTTACATGAAATTATCTAAGTTCTCCGCCTTTACAGCGGCCTGCTGTCTCATAATTACAGGTATATTTATTTTCGGTTGTTCGGATGATGATAATCCGGCTTCACCTAAAGAATACGGCTGGGAGCCCCTTGGGACGGGAATGAACAACACCGTTTTTTCCATCGCCGTCTATGGTAACACCTTGATGGCAGGAGGATATTTCACAACCGCCGGAGGTGTGAGTGCCAATCACATCGCCGCCTGGAATGGTTCTGCATGGTCGACACTCGGGACGGGAATAGGCGAGGTATATTCTGTTATGGCTCACCCCGGCTCTTCTGGAAGACCGATTGCCGGAGACACGTTCATTTCTGCCGGCGGGGTATGTGCCAATGGTATTAATGTTGAAGTCCTCGCCGTCTATGGAAACAGCCTGATTGTCGCAGGCACAATCACTGAAGCCGGCGGGGTAAGTGTCAACAATATCGCGTCCTGGAACGGCTCATCATGGGCGCCTCTCAGCTCAGGTCTTATTGGCTCTGTTGCCGACCTTGTGATTTATGACGGCAAGCTGATCGCCGGAGGGGGGTTTGCGACAGCCGGCGGAGTAAGTGTCAGCAATATTGCCGCCTGGAATGGCACATCATGGGCGCCCCTCGGCTCAGGTATAAATGGCTACGTTTATGCCCTCGCCGTTTATGATAACCAACTGATTGCCACGGGCACATTTACTACCGCTGGCGGGGTGAGTGTCAACAATATCGCGGCCTGGGACGGCTCATCATGGACGCCCCTCGGCTCAGGTCTAAACAACACCGCTTTTGACTTCGCAATCTATGATGGTAAATTAATTGCCGGAGGCCAGTTCACTACCGCTGGCGGGGTAGGTGCTAACCGCACTGCGGCCTGGGATGGCTCATCATGGACGCCACTCGGCCCAGGTCTGAACAGCTATGTTTCCACCCTTGCGATCTATGACGCTAAACTAATCGCCGGAGGGGGGTTTACTACCGCAGGCGAGGCAGGTGCTGACCACATTGCAGCCTGGAACGGCTCGTCCTGGGCGCCAGTCGGAACGGGCATGGATAACAATGTGAGAGCGCTCACCGTTTTTGACAATAAGCTGATTGCCGCAGGCAGTTTCACCACCGCCGGCGATGTGAGTGCCAATCGTATTGCTGCCTGGGGACCGAAATAGAATTTCCCTGAACCAGCACCAGTGAAAACTATAAAGCAATAAAGGCCTTGATTACAACCAAGGTCTTCGAAGTCTGTGGCGGCCCCGATATCACTCTTTCGAGACTATCTTCGAATTCAAGCTTCCAGCCCTGACGGCTTACTCATGAACGATTGAAATCAAGGGAGGAAGACTTGCCCGGCTCATACGCCCAAGCGCTTTGTGTCATATTTACGGTTCTTTATCTTTTAGCCAGCAAGACCGCCCAAGTTCGGATGAATTTTGGATGATCAATCACAGATAGCCCTGCCTGCTCAGCTGCCGACTCAACGGATATACAGTAACTGGTCGACACGTGGTGACTGGGCTCAACGATGAGAAATTTTCCGCCCAACTTCAACGCCCTGTGCGTTCCTGACATTAGAGCGGGTACGTCCGCCACATGGTGGACCACGAAAAAGGCCAGGGAGAAATCGATCTGACCTTCCAAATCATCAATCTCAAGACTAGAGTCACTGCAAATTCGCGGGATGACCCGTTTTTCCAACCCCCCCTTGGCCACCTGAAGCTTCAGGGACTCAACCTTTTCTTGTGCTGTTTCAACAGCTACAACGAGCCCCTTTGCTCCCACCATCCGCGCCATCCCAAGACTGAAATAACCGTTTCCGAAGCCGACGTCGAGAACCATCATTCCCGGCTTGACATAATCTGCCAGGATCCTTTTCGGATTGTGAACGATATGCCGCAAAGTACAGCAGAAGACGTGATCAATCCAATGGGAATACGAAAGACCGGCCACATTATCACCTCCCTTCCGATGTTCATGGCATTTTATCTGCAAGTAAGAAACGCATAATCACCTGCTCTGACACGATGTAAGAAGACAATTTATTTCTTAAGTACTTTCAAAAAAACTAACTCACTCACGAAGTCAACGTCAAAAGCGGCTCCGATCCCACTCTCCCCATACTTTTTCGTTTTCATGATTTCGGTGGAATGCGGCTATTCGACTGCGACCGGAACTCGTAGCTGGATACAGGGTATGAATTAAACACGGACAATAGATGTTAAAATACTGGATAAGGCTTGTAATTCCGCCGGGTTTACTCTTTAAATTGGCTGCAGAATTAAATTACCGTACCCGTAATCCAGCGATTTTGACAGCTCCTCGATGATACCCGTCGGGAAAAAGCTTTTCAAGTTCATCTAATTCAATGCCGTTTTCTTCGCAGGTTTCATAAACCGTGGGTACCAGGTTGTTCTTCTCAAATTTATTACGAAGGAAGTGAATGATTTCCCAGTGTTTTTCCGTTAGTTTGGGCATTTTCATTTCATGGGCTTTCATGGCTGCAAAGCCTTCATCCCATTCAGATGGATTCAAAAGAAACCCCCGGCCGTCGATTTCATAGCTCTTTCCTTTAGCCGGAGAAGTTACTTTTTCCGCCAGCTCCTCCAGCCAGGATTGATCCAGGTATCCCTCCTTATAGGTGATTCCTGTCAATTTGCAGGCTCCGCGAAGATATCCCGAAGGAAACAGTTTTTTAAGTTCTTCGAGATGAAGTCGATTCATGCGGCAAGTCTCATAAACCAGCGGACATTTTCCGGTCTTTTTAAACGTATCACGAATAAAGTAAATTATTTTCCAATGGTCTTCCGATAAACCACTGATTATGCCAACCTTGGGAGCCATTCCTCTAGCGAAATTTTCATCCCATTCGTTGTAGTCTAAAAGGAATTCCTCCGTGTCGACAGTGTATGTCTTGTCTCCAAACTTGAAAATCCCCATAGCTTCACCTCATTCCGATAAGACGTGATATTCTTTTTTTTATACCGGCACTCACTTGTCGTTCCGGTTGACAAGCCCACCTTCTTTCAGATCGTTGTGTCGAACAATCCAGGAGGTAAAGATGACGTTCATGCCGATATTATTTCTATATCAAATATATAAAATCATTGGTCAGGTGACAATAAAAAAACCTGTCATTCCGCAGGCCGGACCTGAAAAAGCGGGCCCTGATCAACTCACCTCAAAAATTTGTGGGTTTTGTTTTTCGAATTCAGACAGGCCACCCTGCTTTTAGCGGAACTCGTTGGAGAACAATTAATTCCGCCTCCAAGACAGGGTAAGCATTAATTTAGTCTTGACATTGTCTAAATAAATATTTATTCTAATTCAATGAAGAACGCTATCTCGATCTTGCGGCGGTATGATATTCAACCGACCCCTCAAAGGATTGCAGTTGTTGAATATGTATTGAAAAGTAAAACACACCCGTCTGCAGATGATGTTTTAAGCCATGCGAGAAAGAAGTGTCCGACTGTCTCACGAGCCACAGTTTACAATACTTTGAATCTGCTCGTCGAAAAAGGGCTTCTGGGGATGCAGACGATAAAGGAGGGCGCGGTTATTTTTGATTCCAACATCAAAAAACACCATCATTTTGTTGATAGTGATACCGGCGATATCTATGATATCCCCTGGGATCAGCTGGAGGTCAAAGGAAGGGAAAAACTCAAGGACTTTGAGGTTTTTGAATTTCAAGTGATTATGCGAGGCAGACGGAAGAAGAAATAATTCTTTTTTTGCCCGTTAATAATACTATGTCTAATATTAGATTATTTCTGCCTGGTCTGCCGCCGGGATCGAATTAAAATAATACGGAATGAAATCAGCATGAATAACCGGCTGGCAAGTACAGTTGAATGTATGAACAACTATTATAATTAAGGAGACATTATGACCAATCAAAACAAGGATGGCACGGGGAAATGCCCGGTGACGGGCATGACCGGCAGTCCGACTTCAGGCCACGGGACTTCCAACCGGGACTGGTGGCCGAATCAACTGAATCTCAGGATTCTTCACCAGCATTCATCCAAGTCCAACCCCATGGGTGAAGATTTCAACTACACCAAGGAGTTCAAGAAACTTGACTTCAAGGCCCTGAAAAAGGACCTCTACGCTCTAATGACCGACTCCCAGGACTGGTGGCCGGCTGACTGGGGTCACTACGGTGGATTATTCATCCGCATGGCCTGGCACAGCGCGGGCACCTACCGCATGGGTGACGGCCGCGGCGGCGGGGGGACCGGAAATCAGCGCTTTGCACCGCTTAACAGCTGGCCGGACAATGTGAATCTCGACAAAGCGCGCCGACTGCTGTGGCCGATCAAACAGAAATACGGCAAAAAGATTTCCTGGGCCGATCTCATGATCCTTGCCGGTAATTGCGCTTTAGAATCGATGGGATTCAAGACCTTCGGTTTCGCCGGCGGGCGTGCGGACATCTGGGAACCGGAAGAGGACATCTA
>JAQUSF010000150.1 GCA_028715215.1 Candidatus Zixiibacteriota bacterium | reverse complement strand
CTTTATAATAATCTGGGGGTGTCTTACTGGGCAGGCGATGATTTTACCAGAGCCAACAGCAGCCTCGAAAGGGCTCGTCTTATTTATTGCCGGGAACATAAAGGCATCGCTGATGATGCTGGTCAAACGGCGGCGGGTTCTCCTTTTCTTTATAACATCGGCATTAATCTGCTTACCCGTGATTTAAGGCAGCCGCGACATAATGATTCATCCGAAGATAAAGCCTTTATTTATCTCGACTCGGCCCTGCAGGCCGATTATTTCTCTTTACGGATAAAAAAAAGTTACTGGCGTGAAATGGATAAGTTGAGAGATATTGATAAAGTCTTTGTTCTCGACCTGCCGCAAATCTTCCAGAAGAAAGGGGGGGAACGCCTTTTTATAGACCATTGCCATCCGACGGCTGAGGGTCACCGGCTGATTGCCCGGAGTCTTTATGACCTTATTCTTGAAAATTCCCTGATAAAATAATCGACGTGTATCCAGCTGAAAATTATGAGGTTTGACGGTCAATCGTTTCTGGGAAATATCCGTCCGAGGGGAGAGAATTAAATTCGGAGCTTAAAAACCAGTTGACCCATCGGGCGACATCATTTCGCTTGACTTCACTTCGGAGTATTTTCATCCGCCGCCGGCGTTCTTCGAGAGTCATGGTAAACGCCCTGTAGATGGCATCGGCGGTGCTTTCCAGGTCGTAAGGATTGACCATCAGGGCGCCGCGGGATAGTTGAGCGGCGGCGCCTGCAAATTCGGAAAGAATCAATACGCCGTTGTTGTCGATGGAACTGGCGCAGTATTCCTTGGCGACGAGGTTCATGCCGTCCCGGAGGGGCGTTATCAGGGCGATTTCGCATGCCCGGTAGTGTCCCAGAAGCTGGGTGCGGTCAAGTTCCCGGAACTGGTAATGAATGGGCACCCAGCCGTGTTGAGAGAAACGGCTGTTGATGCGACCGGTGAGGGTATCCAGGTCGGTCTTAAGTTTCATGTAATCGGGTACTTTGGTCCGGCTGGGAACGACTATTTGTATCAGGGAGATATTACCGATGGTGTCGGGATATTTTTCCAGCAGGCGTTCAAAAGCCAGGAAGCGGTTCGGGATGCCCTTGGTGTAATCGAGCCGGTCAAGACCCAGAACCAGGATACGGCTGTTAAGGTTTTCGTGTAAAAACCAGGCGGCATCGGCCACTTCCCGGGCTTTGCCGCCTTCGTTGAACTCATTGAAGTCGATACTGATGGGGTAATAACCCAGTTTGGTGCGGTGGTGGTTGTAATAAATTATGGATTGTCTTTTATTCATGGTCCGGACGGCTTCCGGGATGAGCCATTTGATGCATTGAATGAAATTACGCCGGTCGCTGGGTGTCTGGAAGCCGATATGGTCGTAATCCAGGATGGCTTTTAAGATTTCATGTTTCCAGGGCAGACGACGGTACAGGTCATAGCCGGGGAAGGGAATATGCAGGAAAAAATTAAGATAATGCCTGACACCCATTTCTCTGAGGAGATGTCCCACCAGAAGCAGATGATAATCATGAATCCAGATGAAACTGTCGGGACGGATAACGTCGGCAATAAGCTCGGCGAAACGACGGTTTACCTCGAGATAACTATGCCATTCGTCCAGGCTGAAGGAGAAATGACCGAGCAGGTCATGAAAAAGCGGCCAGATGGTATTATTGGAAAAACCAAAATAAAATTTTTCTATCTCTTCCCGGGTGATAAGAATGGGAATCAGCCTGTAATCACGATTTTTATTGTATTCGGTTAGAAGTTTCGCCGCCGGGGCATCGGGGCTGCAACCGGGCCAGCCGAGCCACATCCCCTTTGTCCGGGTTATGGTGGGTGCCAGGGCCGTTACCAGTCCACCGGTACTGGGTTTGATATGCCATTGGTCGCCCTCTTGGTAGATAGCTACCGGCAGACGGTTGGATACCACGACTAATTTTTTATTCGATAAACACATAGTCATCCTTGAGCCGGTAATATGAAAATAAAAAAATGTTACCTCTTTGTCAAAACTTAAAAAAAATAATATTAAATACCTTTATGAACCGCATCGATACCCGTTAAGCCTGTCGGGTATTTTTAAGCCAGTTATCTAAAAAAAGCAGTAATTCTTCTGGAGGAACGAGGTGGATATCAGCGGCGGTATCCCGGTATTGCGGTCTTACCAGTATTCTTAAGCCGCGGTTCTTAAGGGTGGTAAAGGCATCCTCGTCGGTCAGGTCGTCACCAAGGTAAGCAATGGCCGCATCAACCGGGGTTTCCCTTAAGAGCGTTTTAACGGCATAGCCTTTATTGATATCAGTGGCGCGAATTTCCAGACCGCCGTCAAATTCATGCAGAGCCAATCCGTAAACCGGAGCCGCTGTCTGCCAGTGGCTTATGATTTTACCGCGGATATCTTCAATGAATCTTTGTTCCCGTCCCCGCCAGTGAAACGCCAGACTGGTTGGTTTTTTCTCTGCCAGACGGTCCAGACCTTCACTTTTTGCCCACTCGTCGGCTGTAACCAAACCTTTGATGGCTTTTTCCTCAAGAGAAATAATTTCCGAGGTGCCGTCGGGATAAAGTCTTTCGGCGCCGTGGCAGCCCCAGATTTCCGGGTAAACATCGAGTTGCAGAAGCGGTTTAAGGTCGCGGCTCCAGCGGCCGCTGACGATTATGAGGCGGGTATTTTTTGCACAGATGAGGGCTTTCAGGCGTTCTGTAACGCCCGGGTAAGGCACGGCCTGTTCTCTTTCGGGACAAAACGGCGCCAGCGTACCATCGTAATCAAGCAACAGCAACCGGGAACGAGCCTTTTTAAGTTTTCTGAAAAAAGTATCTAAGGTCTGTCTGATATCCGGAGCTATTGGCATAATAAAAACTAACTGGCGATTAAATGATTTGCCAGACCCCGGCGAAGGCCCAGCATCAGGGTTAAATATTCTCTTAAGTGGCGATTCAAAAGGAAATTTTCGGTTACAAATTTCCGGGCGGTTATTCCCATACTGTTGATTTTTTCCGGTCGACGGAGGAGTTCGCGGATACGTAAAGCGGCTCCCTCGGGGGTATCCACCAGGTAACCGGTGTGATGGTTATGCACCTGGAGTTTGATACCGCCGACATTGCCGCCGATTACCGGTTTGCCTTTCCACATCGCCTCGGTAACGGTCAGGCCGAAACCTTCCTGGAGAGATTTCTGCATTATTATCGTCGAGGCACGCTGTATGGCATTGATTGTGAGATGAGCATCGCCGGGCAGCATAAGAATATGAATGCGGTCGTTGCTCCGGGCGGCTTCTTTGACCTCTTCCAGGACCACGGCGCCTTCAGGGTCGTCGGCAGCCCCTCCACCGGCCATGAGCAGTTGCGCCTCGATGGCGCCATTTAGAAGGTTGAAGGCTTTAATAACTCCGATAGGGTCTTTAAAGCGGTCGAAACGGGAAACCTGGGTGATAATCGTGCCCTCGGGAGATATCCCCAGTTTATTAAATACGGTATTTATTTCATCGGTAGTCAGGTCGCGGTTTTTTTCGCTGAGGGGGTCGATACTGGGAGCGATGATAAACTGCGGATGCTCCATCCGCTGGGCGAACTGGGGCATGGAAAATATGGAAGCATCGTAACGGCAGACCTTGCCGCGCAGATAATTCCAGACGCGCCGGCTGGGATGACTGACGTCCACATGACAGCGCCAGATCCATTTCCCCTTGCGATGGGGGCACAGCTCAAGGAGCGTGGCCGGCTGAGGGTCATGAATGAATACAAAGTCGGCTTCTTCGAGATTCGCGCGGAGACGGTCGGCGTTCTCGGCCACGGTCTGTTCATAAGTGTCAATCATCGATTGCGACAGGATGACTTCCCGGCCCTGCAGACCGTTATGAAAAGTCTTGGTGGTTTGATAAAAATCCGGAGGACCGGCCACCACTTCCCAGGAAGCCTCCAGACCCAGTTCGTTCATGAAAGGAACAAGCCAGGTCAGAATTTCCGCCACACCGCCGCCGACCCTGGTGGAGTTGACGTGCACCACCCTGGCGCCGACCAGGTCGCGGCTGACCTGCTGTAACTGGTGGATGGCGTCCTGTCCGAAAACAGCTTCGTAATCCTGTAAGGTTCGTTTCATTATAAATTCACCGACGGCACCTTTTGCAAGGCATATATGATTTTCTGTTTCAACTCCGACAGGGTCAAAAAGTAGAAGTCGATGCTTTTCAGGGATTTTAAAAGCGGTTCGATGCCATCCTCAAAATCCATTAACCAGGTACTGAAATCGTCCCTTCGGTCTTTCGTTCTTCTTCTGGCTTCAACAAAGTGATAATATATGGAGCTTAAGCTCATCACGGGCAGTGTCCCGACAAGGTCGTCGGGGTTTTTCAGCTGTAGGCCGGTTTCGAAGACGACCGTCACCGCCTGCATGAACTGAAATTCTTCTCCGCGGGGTGCCCAGGGGATGAAGGTTTGTTCGCTGAGACGTTCATCTATTATATCGAGCACCTGGAGCCGTAAATGCTCAAGATCATCGAGAGTATAGGGGTTGAGAATGCCCAGACGCTCGGCCAGTACCCGGTCGCGAAGGTTATGGGCCGCCCAGATGGCGAAATCGTTTCTGAATTCGGGGTCGTCAAAAGTCGGTCGGATTAC
>JAQUSF010000071.1 GCA_028715215.1 Candidatus Zixiibacteriota bacterium | reverse complement strand
TCCACCGTTTCGTTTCCGTAACGCCAAAATCCTCGGTGTACCATGAATACTATCTCTCCCGAAGTTTATCCTCGGCGAGCCTGTCCGAACTAACCAAAATCAGCAACTCCGATTCCTTAACGAGTGCTTGTCATGGTTTCTATTTCTGGATTCAAAACAACTCCGGCAGTGATATCACGATAAACTCGGTAGTCCTGCTCTGGAGTAGTCCGACGGCTTATTATCGATACGCCCGGTGGCAGGGAACGACCGTTTTCAACCGTTCCAATCCCAAAGCCGCATCGGGGGAATTAATCAGTTTCAGCCCGCAGACAATAAGTTCCGGGGAGTCTGTCAAAATTGAATTCGATGATTTTCGTACTTTCCCCAACGGCGGTTCACCGGTGAATATGAACAACACCAGTTTCAATATTGCCTTCTCCGATGGTTCCATCATTGAGGCTGCAACGGGAGACTGTCCATGAACAAATATCATAATAATAATGGATTCACTCTTGTGGAACTGGTGATAGTTATAATAATCATCGGTATTATTGCGGCTATAGCCACCCGTCAGATGTCCGGGACAATCGAAACCGCCCGCATGGAACAGACCAAAAAAGAAATGGACCAGCTGGCGCGTGCAATCGCCGGCGACCCGGCCCTGTATTCCGGTCAGTCACGAACGGATTTCGGGTATGTGGGTGATGTGGGTGCTCTACCGCCTAATCTCGACGCCCTGGTGCAAAATCCCGGCAGCTATGCCACCTGGAAGGGTCCCTATATGACTAAGGGATTCAACCCCGATGACTTTAAAAAAGACGGCTGGAACACACCCTATATGTATATCGACACTCTCATACGCTCCACCGGGTCCGGAAGTAATATTGATAAGCTTTTTGCCGTAAGTACTGCCGCTTTACTTAATAACCGCCTTGAAGGCGTTATCACCGACGCTGACAATACCATGCCGGGCATCGTCTATCGCGATTCATTAATCGTCCGTTTATTATATCCCGACGGTAGCGGTGGGATAACGATCGCCTTGACCAATCTCACTATCACCGGCAATTTTTATTTTAACGGCCTTCCCGTAGGTAATCATAACCTAGAAATCATTTATCTTCCGGACAGTGACACCGTCACTTACCCGGTCGGCATCCATCCCGGTCGAACCGCAAAAATCGATATCACCTTCCCTGCCGACCTGTGGTGACAATCCGTTAAAAAAACCCGCTTTGAATGGCGGGGTGGTTTAATTTTCTCAGTTACACGTTTCTTCTTTTATATCGAGCTTAATACCTCGTTTTTTCAACTGGGGAATAAACAGGGAGGGTTTGACGGCGATTTCCTGGGGTTTAACACCCCGTTCGGTAATTTGACCCGAAGCCGCCATCCAGGCGATAATAGCTATCGGGAAAGCGGTGGTACGCATCATGGCCGTCAAGCCGGAGCGGGTATCCTGACGGTCGACAATTTCATAAACCGTCTTCATTTTCCTGCCGTTTTTATCACCTTCGAAAATCAACCTGACCAGGACCATATCAAGGTCGTCTTCATAACTGAGATTGCGATCGAGGACGGCCTTGAATACTTCCCTCGGTTCGATTTTTTGTCTCCCGATATCAAGCGGTTGCCGCGAAGCCAGGCCAATTTCCAGCATGGGCTTGAATAACCGGCAATGACCGGGATAACGGATGGTTTTATAATCCAGAAAGTCAATTCGTCCCAGGAAGGTATCTGGCAGGGTCGAGGTTCCGCCGGAGGTATAGAAAGCCTCAAACTCACCGACACCGTCGAACTCCAGGCTTTCCACTGCAGTCATGGGGTGAACCATCTTTTTCTGACCATCTTCAAGAATAACACATGGTTCACAGTATTCGTTTATCAGACCCTCGGCTGAGAAAACCATTTTATAATTAAGCGGCGGACGGGGCGATTGGGGCAACCCGCCGACCCGAATTTTTAAAGAGCGCACCTGGTCATAGCGGTTAAAACCGTCAGCGGCGAAGATGGACACCATTCCCGGAGCCAGACCGCAATCGGGGATGACAATTATCCCGGCGGCGGCGGCCAGGTCATTCATTTCCAGCTGCAGCCGTACCACGTTATTATTGCCGCCAAGGTCCATAAAATGACAACCGGCTTTTATTGCCGCCCGGGTCAAACCGGGATTGTATTTATAAGTCACGCAGGAAACCGCTGCGTCATAGCCCCTTAAAATTTCCACTACCAGGTCTTCATCAGCGGCATCAAGCTGACCAGCCACGGCTTTGCCGCCTCCGTACTTTTCACCCATCTTTCGAGCCAGTTCCGCGTCAATATCATAAATGCCCACGGTTTCAATATCATCCAACCGGGCCAGGTCATACAAGGCCGCCCGTCCCATCAGACCGGCTCCTATAACAGCTATTTTCATTCTCAGTCTCCTTTTCTTAAGGGGTGAATATATATGAATTTTTAATTTTAAAAAGATAATTTTATTGTGCCACGCAGGATAAATATGTCAGAGGAAAATAGAACTTGCCGGGCATCTCGAATTAAAGCTAATCTTCCCCGTAAAATTAAGTACCTTCTTTTAAATTAAATTATTTATTTTACGGATAATCCATTCCGACGATAAAAAGGCGATAAAAATCACCAGCAGCCAGAATTTATTCCACAGGATGATTTCCTTCTGAGTCGATTCCACGACCATCTCCAGGTCCATGCTGTTGACGGCTTCGTTGAACTGGTCATAAGTAAAGAAACCGCCCGCGGTTATCGATGACAGCGCCATTAAGCCGGTGCGGTCGCCGCTCTGGTCGAATTCTTCCAGCGAGAAGATTTCCACTACCAACCGACCCCGGTTGGTTTTTAATATCTGCCCGCCCTTTTCAAGGTCGGCGGTATAAGTATATTTTCCGGGCGGTATTTGAACCAGCTCGGCCTGTAATTGTCCAGGGGCGCTTTCGATAAAATCCTTCTCAAAAACATCCCTGCCGTCATCGCTTTCCAGTCGCACGGTCCCCGTAACTTCCGGTAAAGGCCGGAAACCCTGGTCATACGCCCGGGCATTGAAGCGCACCGTTTCACCGCGGCTGAAGACTTCCTTTTCCGGCGTTACCCTTACCGGTTCGAAATCATCCTGTACCGTTAACCAGCTGATCATTCCTTCCAGAAATTTATTGTAATTGCTGTCATCCTCGCCGAAGCCCAGATTGATAAAACCCCAGCTCCAGAATGGAAGGGCGGCGCTGGCAATAACTTTTCCCGGACCGAACCGCCGGTAGCCCAGAAGCGGGGCTTTATCACCCGGCCGTCTTATATCGGAAGCCATCACCAGAACCACACCTTCAGGGTCAACCACATCACATCGGACCAGCATCTTAAAAGGCGGCAGATTTGCCCAGACCTCCCGGATGGCATTGCGGTCATCGGCCAGCCTCACCACCGGATGGAAAAGGTTTTGCTCCGAGGGTTCGCCGTGGAAATCGACATATTCAACCGGTGACT
The DNA here is from genome assembly GCA_028715215.1 of Candidatus Zixiibacteriota bacterium. Taxonomy (GTDB): domain Bacteria; phylum Zixibacteria; class MSB-5A5; order GN15; family FEB-12; genus JAFGNW01. The sequence goes on along the minus strand of JAQUSF010000071.1, from coordinate 14,254 downwards.
TCTGCGATTGATAATACGGCAGCAGGCTGTTGAACCAGCCGACCGGCCCCCGGCCGGCGTACTGTTGTCCCATAATAATCCACAGAGCCCCCCCTTTTTCACTAAGATAAGTCTTTAACATATCCTGCCGGGTCTCAAACTTGACCGGGTCCGGGTCATGCAGGATCACCAGGTCATAGCGGTTCAGGTCAGCTTGCCGGACGGGAAAAAGACCTGACAGGTTACCCGCTTTATCACCGGTTACGGTTAAAACTACATCGTATTTGTCCGCCTGATGTAAAAACCGCCGGAGAAAACCGACTTCATAGTCCGGGTGGTCCGTCACCAGTAAAATAAGCAGGCGATTCTTCAGCACCTTAACCGAAATGGTTTTGAGATTATTACCGGTTGTTTCCTCGCCTTCCTGCGGTACAATTTTAACCTGGAACAGTTTCTGACCGGGTTCTTCGGGGGTGTAAGACAGGGTAACATCGCCAAAGCCGCCCTCCTGAGATATTGCCAGCCGGGTTTCATCCAAAATTTTCGTACTGTCGGCCAGCTGGACGGTAATATTTTTTCCGGCGGCATTATGCCAGTTGAGCTTGAGTTTCACTTCGGTCGGTTGACCGACAAAAACGACCGGATTGAAGTTGACGCCTTCCAGCCCGATATCGAAATTCGCCGCCTCACCGGACATATCCACACAAAAAAGAGGAGTTTTTGAACCGCGAAGCGCCTCAACCGGCTGTCGCCCGGAATTCGATTTGCCGTCGGAAAACAACAACCAGTAATCCGAGCTTTCGGTAAGGTCAATTTTTTTCAGTTCATAAAGAGCTTCGCCCAGAGCCGTTCGGTCACGGTCGATATTTTTCTCCGAACCGGCCAGATTACCGCCGAAATAAAAAATTTTCAAATCTACCTGGTCTTTTAAACGGGCGAAATCATCCGCCGTCAGAAGCGAATCAAGCCGGGCTTTACGTGATTTATCCTTCTCCACGCGCTCCATGCTGGAAGAGCCGTCGATAAGAACTGTTACTTTTTTCGACCTTTTAAATTCCCGGGCATAACTGAGAACCGGTTCCAGTAAAGCCAGACACAGTGCCAGTACCGCCATTACCCTGAGAAAAATGAAAACTGTTTTCAGAAAGAGCGTCACCGGTGGATTGGTTCGCCGATACAACCAGAAGGACATTAAAAGTAAACTGACCAGCGCCAGCCAGACCAGAACCTGGTGCCCGGATAAAAAATCAATAGAGATATCTTTAAAACCGAACATGACTACAATATACCAGCTCTAACCGGTAAAGTTAATGGAAAAAAACATAATACTGATTTTACCGTGGAAACAAACTGAAGTTGCAAAATTATGACGTCCGGGATATGGTGTATTTGACCATACCGGTCAGGGATTCATAATAAGCGGAATTGCTGACGGGTAAAATACTTTCAAGTCCCCGCTGACACAGTTCGTCGGCTTTTTTATAAGCGTATTCGATACCGCCGTTTTCGTTCACGAAATCATAGACCAGCCGGAACGAATCCTCGTTTCCCTGTTTTAACTGTTTGATTATATCGCGGCTCCCGGCAACGGTTACTTTTTTCAGCGAATATATAAGCGGCAGGGTAACTTTCCCGGTTAAAACATCGTTGCCGGGCTCTTTCCCGATAGTCTCCGCATCGCCGACGAAATCCAGAAGGTCATCAACAATTTGGAAAGCCACCCCGATTTTTTCACCGAACGAGGCAAACTTGCGTCTCTCGGAATAGTTCTTTTTCTTTAAAATCGGTCCCGCTTCACAGGACACATTGAAAAGTGAAGCGGTCTTGTCGGCAATGATATCGAGGTATTCCTCCTCAGAAAGCGCGTAATTGCCGGTTTCCTCAATCTGTCGCAACTCACCGATGGAAACCCGCGAGGTGGCCAGGGAAACGGCGTTGATCAAATCCATGGAATTGACATCCACCATGATGCGGAAAGCCTTGGCGAAAAGATAGTCGCCCATCAACACCGAAATCAGGTTTGTCCACTGGGCATTGACCGTCTTCTGACCGCGTCGTAAATGAGACTCGTCCACGACATCATCATGCAGAAGAGTTGCGGTGTGAATCAACTCGATGGCCAGCGAAGCATCGACCGAAATCTCGGTGTAGTTATCCGATGCCCGCGATGAAAGAAACAAAAACGCCGGGCGTATCCTTTTCCCGCGGGATTTTAACAGGTGCCGGGCGATGGACGAAATTAACGGCGAATCCCCCCGAAGATAATCACTCAGCTTTTCTTCAAACAAATCCAGGTCGGAATGGACAGGCTGGGTGTATTCTTGTAATCTGTTTATATCCAGCATTTCCAGTATATACGTTTCCAAAAGCAGGTTTTACATTTTTAAATATGCATTTTTTCATGACTTGTCAATGGAATTAAAAAATTTGTGTCCCTATTCCCCTTATCTATAATCCGTTTCCGGACATCATATTTACCGATAATTATAAATAAATATGGCCTTAATTTCCAGTTTCAGAAAACAGGAATTTTCTGATTCCGTTTATATAAGAAATACTGTTCAGGTACTCACGGTCGTTATGTGAACCGCATAGTTCGATAAAATACTTCGGTTCCGGGGCCAGGTTATATAATTTCCGGCCCATTTCGAAAGGAATAATATCATCGTCGGGCGAATGGGTTATCAGCACCGGGCAGGACAGTAAACCAATTTTTGCGGCGGAATCGAACTTATAACGGAGTAAATACCTGACCGGGAAAAAGGGGAACATTTTCTGCCCCAGTTCCGCGACCGAGGTAAAAGAAGACTCCACAATAACGCCGCCACAAGGCACTTTTAAAGCCGTTTCAACGGCAACGGCGCCGCCGAGAGACCGCCCGAACAGAATAATATCCGAATTAGCGATATTCTTTTCCCGTACCAGCCAGTTGAAGGCGGCCAGGGCATCCTCATAAACACCCGCTTCGGAGGGTTTGCCGTCGGAACGACCATACCCGCGGTAATCAAACAAAAGCACATTGACATTAAAACTTGTCAAAAACTGTACCGTTTCAAGTCGATGAGAAATATTGCCGGCGTTGCCGTGGCAGAACAGAACCGTCTTTTTCCCTGCTAATGAAGGAAAATACCAGGCATGAATTTTTTGTTCGGGAACGACCTCAATTAAGACATCTTCAAAAACCAGGTTCAATTCATCCGGGGTAATGGCTAGTTCTTTCATGGGTATAAACACCATTCGCCCCTGGTTGAAAAACAGATAGAGACCGATAGCCAGAAAAACTCCAAAAAGAACCAAAAAAAGCCAGGTCATCATTTTAAATACTTTCAGCAATTATCCGGCCTGCATAAAATATATGTTCGTGGAAATATATGTGGTCGCTATCCGCAGGTTATTCCCACTCGATTGTAGCCGGCGGCTTGGAGGAGATATCGTAAGTGACGCGGTTAACCCCCCTGACATGGCGAATAATCCGGTTGGAAATATGCGCCAGAAAGTCGGGGTCGATGCGCGCCCAGTCCGCTGTCATGGCGTCAACCGAGGTCACCGCGCGAAGAGCCACGACATTTTCATAGGTTCTTTCGTCCCCCATCACCCCGACCGATTTGACCGGCAGAAGCACCGCGAAAGCCTGCCAGATTTCATCGTAGAGGTTATGCCGGCGGAGTTCCTCAATAAAAATGGCGTCAACCTCGCGAAGTACATCCAGCCGTTCCCGGGTTACAGGCCCCAGTATCCTGACCGCCAGCCCCGGCCCGGGAAACGGGTGCCGCCGGACGAATTGTTCCGACAAACCCAGCGCCCGTCCCAGAGCCCTTACCTCATCCTTAAACAGCTCCCGCAAGGGTTCAATCAACCTGAGTTTCATATGCTCTTTCAGCCCCCCGACATTATGATGCGATTTAATTGTCACCGAAGGGCCTTTGAAGGAGACTGATTCGATAACGTCAGGATACAGCGTTCCCTGTCCCAGAAAATCAATATCTCCGATTTTTTCAGCTTCCGCTTCGAAAACATCGATGAAGGTGTTGCCGATAATCTTTCGTTTATGCTCCGGGTCTTCGACTCCCGCCAACCGCTCCAGGAATATATCGGAGGCATCGACCTTGTGCAGGTTTATTCCCAGCGATTCAAGCAGGGTGCTGACTTCGTGGAACTCGTTCTTGCGCAGCACGCCGTTATTTACGAAGACCGCATGCAGGTTGTTCCCGATTGCCCGATGCAGCAACATGGCCGCCACCGAGGAATCCACCCCGCCGGAAATGCCCAGGAGAACTTTTCCCCCGCCGACCTGTTTTTTTATTTTCGCTATCGCTTCATCAATAAACGACTCCGTCGTCCAGTCCCCCTTCAGACCGCAAATCCTGTAGAGAAAATTATGCAGTATCTTCTCCCCTTCGATGGTATGATGTACTTCGGGATGAAACTGCAAACCATAGACGCTTCTTTTTTCGTCGGCAATAGCCGCCACTTTCAACGAATCAGTGGAGCCGATAACACGGAAACCCTCGGGCAGTCTGATGATGGAATCGCCATGCGACATCCACACCCGGCTTTCCGGTTTAATCCCCTGGAACAACAGACCGTCATCAATCACCTTAAAAGTCGAGGCCCCGTATTCACGATTGGAGCTTCTGACCAGCTGCCCGCCATGATAATCAGCCAGAAGCTGCATCCCGTAACAAACCCCCAGAACAGGCTGTTCCTGCCGGTAAAAGGAAGCCGGTAAACGCGGAGAATCTGGATCCGCCAGCGAGGCCGGGCCGCCGGAGAGGATATAACCGGATACCTTCCGGTCGGCATAATTATCCAGGTCAATATGAAAGGGAACAATTTCACAATAGACATGAGCCTCGCGTACCCGGCGGGCTATTAGCTGAGTGTACTGCGAACCAAAATCCAGTATCAAAATCATTTCATGGGACATAACTAACTTTTCCTGTCTTTAGCTTTACCCGATAAAACCGTATCACGCAAAAACGACGGGTCGGTTTCAGTTCGGTCTTCCAGATAATGTAAACCGCGCGACTCCTTGCGGGAAATAGCCGACCTTATAATCAACTCCGCCACGGTGGCGATATTGCGAAGTTCTACAACCTGAACGGTGGCCGGAGTAGCGAAATAATACTCCTCCACCGCGTTTTTTATCTGCAACGCCCGTTCCAGAGCCAGGTTAAGCCGTTCTTCCGTACGAACGATACCGACGAAATCCGACATGACGCGGGTCAACTGGTGACGGTCATGGGCAATTACAATCTTTTCCCGCGGGTATTGCAAAGTGGAATAAAGAAGATTATCCACCGGGACAGCTTCCGGAAAATGAGAATGCTTGAAGAAATCATAAGATTTCCTTGCGGCGAAACGCGAAATCACCACCGCTTCCAGAAGAGAATTGGACGCCAGCCGATTTGCCCCGTGCATCCCGGTCATGGCCACTTCCCCGGCTACATATAATCCCGGCAGAGAGGTTTCACCGTTAATATCGCTGACAACGCCTCCGCAGGCATAATGAGCCGCCGGAACCACCGGGATTGATCGCCTGGTAATATCGAAACCATACTTGAGACAGTTGCGATAGATGTTGGGGAAACGCTTTTTAATAAATGATTCCCCCCGGTGACTGATGGTTAAGAGCACATATTCTTCACCGGTCTGTTTGAGTTCGCGGTCGATCGCCCGCGCCACAATATCACGCGGGGCCAGGTCCTTAAGTTCATGGTCTTCCATTATAAACCGGCCATCGACCGATTTTAACCGTCCTCCCTCGCCGCGAACAGCTTCGGAAATTAAAAACGGGCGCCGTCCCGGGCTGTACAGGGTAGTGGGGTGAAATTGAATAAACTCAAGGTTGGCGACGGCCACCCCGGCGCGATAAGCGATCGCCACACCGTCGCCGGTGGCGATTTTGGGATTCGACGTATGAAAATACACCTGCCCCAAACCGCCGGTAGCCAGTAAGGTCACCGGGGCGTAAAAAGAGCTGAATTCCCTTTCCGATTCGCAGAAAACAAAAGCCCCGGCACAACAATCCCTGCCGGCCAGGGTATAAGTAATTAAGTCGAGCACCATGTGGTCAGGAAAAATATCAATATTCTTTTTATAAGACCGACAGGCTTTGATAAGCGCCCGCTCTATTTCTCGACCGGTTAAATCCGAAGCATGCACCACCCTCTTGGCGGAATGCCCGCCTTCCCGGCCCAGATCAAACTGACCATCGACCTGGGTGAAGCGTACCCCGTAGTCCATTAATTCTTCTATGGCGGAGGGTCCGTTTTCGATTACCTGTTCGACGACATCTTTATGGCACAGGCCGCAACCCACTTTCAGAGTATCCATGATATGTTTTTCGAAAGAGTCGTTTTTGTCAAAAACAGCGGCTATTCCACCCTGTGCCCGGTTGGTGTTCGTATCGCTTTCGTCAGTTTTGGTAATGATGGCAATTTTTACTGTGGAATCTTTTTCCACCACCTGCAGGGCGTAAAAAAGACCCGCTATGCCGCTGCCGATTACCAGAAAATCATACCGCCGTTCCATCATCTCTCCTGTTTTTTAAACCAAGCCTGGCCATGATGGATTCCATCAACTTTTCCTCTCCGGGATTCAAATCCACCGATAAGTCAAGATAATATATTTCTCGACCAAAATCAAAATTTCCCAGCTTTACCCAGTCTTTACTGGTCGTAACAATTACGTCCGAATCAAGCTCCTCCGCCATGGCTTTAATTTCATCGAGCAGAGTCTGGTTATATTGCTGATGGTCCGATAATTCCCAGGCATAGTCAAGGTCGCCCGACAAGGCAAAAACCTGCTTTTTCAGAACCTGGAAATTACCCACTCCGGCAAACAGGAAAACCGACTTATCCTCAAGATATTTGACCGGCATACTCTGGCCCTGGCTGACCAGAGAGGTAATTGAAAAGGCGGCATTATAATAATCCGCCTTGGGATGTATTTTTTGAAGACGCTTCATGAGAAGATTCAGGTCCTTGGCAAACCTGGAACGGGTAACTACCACGACATCGGCCCGTCTTATCGCCGACACCGGTTCACGAAGAATACCATACGGGAAGGATTTGAGTAATCTCTTTTTAACGCCCGCGTCATAAGTGACCAGGTTGATATCGCGCTCCAGTTTAAAATGCTGATAGCCGTCATCGATAATGATGACATCGACTTTGTTCGTTTCGGCAAGCTTCATGGCCGCTTCGGTCTTCGATTCATGAACAGCGAAGTACGCTTCCGGAAGCTCATGCGCCAACAGCATGACTTCATCCCCGGTCACATGGACATCCATCTTCTGTACCTTGTACCCCGGTTTGACGAAGGCAATTTTTTTGGTTCGGCCGTAACCGGAGGATACGATACCCACCCTTATTTCCTCATTCAAAAGAAACCGGGAAATAAAAGCCACCATCGGTGTTTTACCGGAACCGCCGACCGTAATATTACCCACCGATAAAACGGGGATATTAAGTTTAACCGGTTTCCGGGAAGCTATTTTTTTCATAAAAAACAGGAAACGATAAAAGAAAGAAGCCAGCCACAGGAAAAAAGCGACCACTCGCCAAAACGAAAAACCCTGACTGCGAATTATCTTTTTCCAGATTTCTTCAACCATTTTCGATTCTTTCCAGAAGATAGCGTCCCACCTTCGCCGTGACCGACCGTTGTATATCCTCGGTGGACTTAACGGCGAATTTTTTCTCCCCCCGAAGCACCTGTTCGATTATCTTTTCCAGTTCGGTTGCCGAATCCACCCGGGCACCGAAATTACCGTTCACAATATAATCAGCGGCTTCCATGACGTTGTCAAGCGACGGACCGAAAAGCACCGGCGTCCCGCCCCAGACCGGTTCCAGCAGGTTGTGACCGCCGATAGGCACCAGAGTACCACCGACAAAAGCAAGGTCCGCAGCCAGGTATAATTCGTTTAAAAGACCCATACGGTTAATCAAAACAAGACTATTTCTTTTATTATCAGCCCCGGGCGGAACCTGTTCGTTAAGGGACAAACCGTCGTAAATATTATAACCAAACCCGTTTCTTTCCAAAAGAGCTTTTATATCTTCAATTCGTTCCAGATGCCGCGGTGCCACCACCATGACCAGTTTTTCATACCTTTTTTTCAAATTTTTAAAGATTCCCATAAGTATCTCTTCCTCGCCAGGCCGGGTGGAACCCGCTACCAGCAGGAAATCTTCCCTTTTAAAACCGATTTTCTCCCGGCTCTGCATAATCTTTCTTTCCGACCGGTCCGGCAAGGGAGCATCAAACTTCATATCTCCGGCACAAACCGTTTTTTCCGGGGCGATGCCAAAATAAAGATATCTCTTCAGGTCGTCCTCCGCTTTAAAAAAGAAACGTTCATACCGTGCCAGGAGTTTTACGAAAAAAGGTCTCAACCATTTGTACTTATTGAAGGCGCGGGCTGACATGCGGCCGTTTATCAGAATAATTGGAAGATTGCACCGCGACGCTTCCAGAATCAGATTCGGCCAGATTTCGGTTTCCGCAATCACCAGCATGTCAGGTCTCAAGGTTTTTAACAACTTCCGCATCAAAGGTGGAGTATCGATCGGCAGATAAGCTAAAGTGACTTTATTACCCAGCGTGGCGAGCGCTGTCTTATAGCCGGTGCGGGTCATGGTCGTCAGAAATATGCTCAGGGAGGGGTTTTTTTCAAGAAGGTATTCTACCAGGAACCCGATTATTTTGACTTCGCCAACTGAAGCGGCATGAAACCAGATATTTTTTTGTCCAAAATTATCATGTAAAACCAGCCGGCCTTTCCAGAGAGGGTCACCGGTCGCCGCTTTCAGACGAGCGTAAGGATATACCGCCAGGTAAATTAAAAAACTGAACGTTTTATAAATGAAAATCATAAATATTCCCGGATGAGTGCCGCCGCCCGCCGGGAAGCCCCCGTTCCACCCAGTACAGCCGGTAGCCTGTCCAGTTTTGCCTTGACCCTCTCAGTATATTGAGTATCCAGCAGGAATTTTTCAAGTTCCGCGGCCATCATCTCCGGAGTCGCCCGGTGCTGAATAAGTTCCGGCACTGCTTTGTCATGCAAAACCAGATTGACCAGGCCAATCATTTTCAGTCTTACCAGCCGACGGGCAATATGGTACGTTACAAAACCGGTTTTATATACAACCACCATGGGCCTGCCGATAATCCCCGTTTCCAAAGTGGCCGTACCCGAAGATGATAAAACCAGCCGGCTTTCATGAATCACTTGGCGGGCGTTATCATAAGTAATCCTGACCTTATCAGCTAATCCCCGGGTAGCCTTTTCATAATCATACCGCCCCCTGATACCGGCAATAACCGCGGTAATATCATATTTTTTCCGAAGAATGGCAACGGCCTGTAACATGGGACGAAGCATCCGGTCAATCTCCTGCGGCCTAGAACCGGGTAACAAAGCCAGCCGGTTTTCTGGCGACAGCGACGAACGGATATAAGCAGAAGGAATATCATCCAGAAGATAATGACCTACAAAATGGCTCTTCACCTTATTTTCAGCATAGAGCTCTCTTTCAAAAGGCAGGATATACATCATCAGGTCCACCAGGTTATTTATCTCTTTAAGCCGTCCCTTTCCCCATGCCCACACCTGAGGAGAGATATAATAAACCACCGGAATCCCGAGCGGTTTTATTTTTTCAGCCAGACGGAGATTAAAACCGGGATAATCGACCAGCAGAACCAGAGCCGGTCGTCGCTTTTTTATTTGTTCCAGACAATGGAAAAAAAGACGCCTGAAAAAAAGATACTTTTGGGCCACCTCCCAGAAACCAAGCACCGCCAGGTCACGGCTTTCGGCCAGTTGTTCTTGTCCGAGCTGATGCAATTTCGGGCCACCGAGACCGAAAAAGGAAACATCCGGAACCATGCTTTTCAGCGCCGTAATAAGATGGCTGACGGCATTGTCTCCCGAGGGATCCCCCGCTGAGATGAATAACAATGGTTTCCCCATCTAATCCGCATCCGCTTCCATCATGCGGGCGATTGAATTCAGTCCGATGCGTTCAATTTCGAGAGCGACTCGCAAGGCCTCGGCCGCTTCTTCAATAGTTACCGCCACCGGGGTTTCATTGACCACTGCCTTTAAAAAAGTTTCCAGCTCCAGACCCAGCATATCTTCACCGGTATCAGACACTTTTTTATATACCAGATGTTTGCCGGATTTACCCAGAGGCAGGCGCATACCGTCGAATCCGTTTTCTCCGGCGGCCAGCCGGTACAGGTCGGCCTGTTTGCCGGCCAGGTCAATCGAATAATAACCGGATTTTTCGAAAATACGAATTTTCCGCATGCTGTGAAGCGAAATACGGGAGGCGGTGAGGTTGGCAACGGCGCCGTTTTCGAATGTCAACCGGGCGTTGGCGATATCGGCCTGTTCAGACACCACGGCCACAGCCGAGGCCTGGATATCGGCGATTTTCGATTTGATAAAATACAGCGTCAGGTCTATATCGTGAATCATGAGATCAAGCACTACCGCTACATCGGTTCCCCGCGGGTCAAACGCCGCCAGGCGGTGAGCTTCGATAAACGACGGCCGGACATTCAGATTTTTAAAAGCCAGCACCGCCGGGTTGAAACGTTCTATCTGCCCGACCGTGACTTTCACTTGTTGTTCAGCCGCCAGTTTCTGCAGGACGGAAGCCTGCGACAGACTCGAAGTCATCGGTTTCTCAATAAAACAGTGAATACCCCTTTCCATCAGGTATCGGGAAACCTCATAATGAAACGTTGTCGGCACGACTATCGAAGCCAGTTCCGCCTTGTCCGCCAGCTGTTCCAGGGAAGTGAAAGCGGTGATGTTATATTCACCGGCGTATTTCTCGGCTTTTTCCCGGTCGATATCATAAAGACCGATAAGCTGCGACTGAGGCAGGCGGGCGAGCCACTTGAGATGGTGACGCCCCAGCGAGCCCACCCCCACTACGGCTGTTTTTATCTTTGACATATATATAGTAAGCTTATAAAAGTTATAACCGTCCCGGCAACCGGAATTATCTTGTCAATCCCCGGCCCGAACGCTCGATAAAATCAAGGATTATCTTAATCTCAGGGATAATTTCCATTTCCCCTTTTATACGTTCCACCGCCTGAGTAGTGTTTAAACCGGAGAAAAAGAGAATCTTGAAAGCTATTTCTAGCGCTTCAATTATTTCCTTTTTGAAACCCCGACGATGAAGCCCGATTTTATTGACGCCGACCACCTTCAGAGGATACCCGCCCATCAGCGCATAGGGACAGACATCCTGTGGTACCCGAAAACCCCCGCCAATCATGCTGTGAGTACCGATTTTGACGAACTGGTGCACCGGCAGAACGCCGCCCAGGATAGCATAATCATGGATTTCGATATGTCCGGCCAGGTTGACGGAGTTGGCCATGATGACATTATCCCCGATATGGCAATCATGGGCGGAATGGGCATAAGCCATTAAAAGACAGTTTTTGCCGATTCTGGTTTCACCGGTCGCTTTGGTGCCGCGATTTACGGTAACATATTCACGGATGACCGTATTGTCACCTATAATCGCCCTGGTCTTTTCACCTTCGAATTTCAAATCCTGGGGTTCGGTGCCGATTACCGCCCCGTGCGATACTTTCACATTCTCTCCCAGTTCCGCCCCGGTAGCTAACAACACGGAAGAAGCGATTCTTGTCCCTTTGCCTATTATAACTCCCTCCTCCACGATAGAGTAAGGTCCAATCGTAACATCATCGGCAATAACGGCTTTGGGAGATATGACGGCGGTTTTATGAATGTCCATCATCGGTCAATCACCATGGCCATAAAATCTGCATTGGCAACCAGAGTTTCCCCAACAAACGCTTTGCCGGACATTTTACAGGTACCGCGGCGGAAGGATACCATATCCATTTCAAACCGGAGCTGGTCGCCGGGGACAACCGGTTGTCGAAAACGGGCGTTATCGATTGCCAGGAAATAAACCAGTTTCTTTTCAGGTTCTTCTACGGCATTTAGAAGCAAAACTCCACCGGCCTGCGCCATAGCCTCAAGTATCAATACCCCTGGCATTATGGGGTGACCGGGAAAATGCCCCTGAAAGAAGGGTTCGTTAATGGTAACATTTTTTATGCCCACAACTTTCTTTTCCGGCTCGAGGTCAAGAATGCGGTCCACCAAGAGGAAAGGATAACGATGGGGCATAATACTGGAAATAGCATTAATATCCAGAAAGTGCTTGCTCTCCCCGACCGCATAACGACTGGCGATTTTTTTCTTCTTGTAAAGATTGCGCATCCGACGGGCCAGTTCCACGTTGGCTTTATGCCCCGACCGACCGGCCAGAACATGCCCCTTGAAAGGTACTCCGATTAAAAACAGATCCCCCAGCAAATCGAGCGTCTTATGCCTGACCGGCTCATTGTAAAAGCGCAGAGGAATATCGTTGATTATGCCGGTTTCCCCGACAAATGCTTGACCTTTCAAATTTAAAGCCTTACGAATACGGTCCACCTCAATTTGACCTAAATCGGAATCATATATAACAATGGCATTATCCAGACTGCCACCCTTGATTAACCCGGCTGCCTTGAGCATCTCCACTTCCGAAAGAAAACAGAAAGTCCGCGCCGGGGCAAACTCCTCTACGAATTCCTTCTCAAGGTCCTGTAAAGTGGTATATTGTGTGCCCAGAGCCGGATTTTTGTAATCAATCATGAAGGTAATGCGAAGGTCATTTGAGGGAGTAACCACCAGGTCCACCTGGCGCTCCGGCTCGCTCAAGGACATCGGCGTATCAATCTCCAGGTAATCCTTGTCAGCTTCCTGATTTTCGATACCGGCTTCGAGGATTTTATCGACATACGGCTTGGCGGAGCCATCCCCTACCGGGGGTTCATTATTATCCAGCTCCACTATCATGTTGTCCAGTTGAAGACCGGCAAAAGTTGCCAGTACATGCTCCACCGTATAAACCTTGGCTTCTCCTTTCTGGAGCGTTGTTCCCCGGGAAATATCCACTACATGGTCAATATCGGCGATAACCGAAGGCTGGCCTTCAAGGTCGGTTCGTACAAAACGAATCCCCGAATCCGGCGGAGCCGGTTTAAAAGTCATTGTACAATTATTACCGGTATGCAAACCAATACCGGTCATTGAAATCTGGCGTCGGATAGTTCTTTGCTTTTCAAACATAATCTTAAGTTCTCTAATAAGTTACATGATTATACTAATATCCTTTAAGCCTTTCAAGACTTTTTTATTTTTTTTCCTGACTCCCGGCTTCAAAAAGTATTATAGAAAAGTTTTATCGATGTTTCAAGTTGAAACATCACAACTTATAACCTGTCGAAAATCACTTTCACTGACTCGCACACTAACAAAAAAAATAAGGTTTCGCCGGTCGTCTGTTATGAAAGTAAGTTTCTGTAATAACTATAGTTAAGAGAACCTCTCAATAGCCGATTAATAAGAAAAATATTCATGTTTTGTTAATCTTAATAATAAAAAAGTCTTTCATAAATGAGGTTTTTTTTGTATTTTATTCTTGGACTGACTTACTACTTACCTAAATTTAGGGAAGCAACATGAAGACCCTCACAGTTAGTATAATTTTTTTATTATCTTTATTACAATTTTCTTCAGTAAAAGGTGAAATCTCAACACAAAATCCTGATGTGAAAGGCTTTTCCGGACCACCCCTGATTTTTACTGCCAATTATGGTCAATGGAGCCAAAAAGCATCTTTCAGATGCGACGCCGGCGGCGCCGTTATCTGGTTCACCCGCGACGGTGTTTACTACCATTTTAACCGCCGCCTTTCTTCAGAAAATGTCAGCCACAGCCGCCTTCCCCACTTTCAGGATGATACCTTTTCAGAACAGGTCTTATTTGAACGGCTTTTGATTAAGGCGGAATTCGTTGACGCCAACCTGAATTCTGATCTTACCGGCCGGCAGCTTTCGGGACATAGCACCAATTTCATTAAAGGAAGTAACCCTGAAGACTGGCAGACCAATGTTCCCGGTTACCGGTCAATTACTTATGAAAACATCTATTCCGGCATCGACCTGGCCTATTACTTTAAGAATGGACAGCTCGAGTACGATTTCATCGTCTCTCCCCGAGCCGAGCCGGAACGGATTAAAATCAATTATAACGGTGTCAAGGGACTATCCCTTGACGAGTTCGGAAAGCTTCTTATTGAAACCGCCTGGGGTACCATAGTGGAGCAAAAACCGGTTCTCTACCAGTTAGAAAACGGACGCCGAAAAGTCATCGAGG
>JAQUSF010000070.1 GCA_028715215.1 Candidatus Zixiibacteriota bacterium | reverse complement strand
CGATATCGCGAAGTTCGGTCAGGGTAGCCAGCAGTTTCCGGTGGTCACGCTGGTGCAGGCCAATCGAGGGTTCATCGAGAATATACAGGACCCCGACCAGGCGCGAGCCAATCTGGGTGGCCAGGCGGATACGCTGAGCCTCGCCGCCGGAAAGAGTGGCGGCCGCCCGGCTCAATGTCAGGTAGTTCAAACCCACATCACAGAGAAAATTCAGCCGTTCCTGGATTTCCTTTAATATCTGTTTGGCAATAAATTGCTGTTGTTTGGTCAGCCGGATATTTTTAAAAAAGTCCAGGGCTTGCTTGATGGACATGTCGGCCACGCTGTCAATGGTTTCCCGGTCGATTATCACTGCGAGGGCCTCGGGGCGAAGCCGGGCGCCGTTACAGCCCGGACACCGGGTTATCGACATGTAATTTTCTATCCATTGCCGGACCCCGCCCGATTCGGTCTGCTTGTAACGCCGTTCCAGGTGCGGGATGACGCCTTCGAAAGAAGCCTGGTAGACGCCGGAACCTTTACCCCGGGCGGAAAGATGCTCGTATTCGAAAGACATTTCCTCCCGGCCCGAGCCGTAAAGAATCACGTTCTGTATTTTCTGGGGCAGTTTTTCAAACGGCGTTGATAATTTAAAATGATAGTGGCCGGCCACACCCTTGAGCATGTAACGGTACCAGTTGGACATATTGACGCCACCCCAGGGACTGATGGCGCCGTCATTGATAGAGAGCGCGGGTTCGGGCACGACCAGTTTCGGGTCGATTTCCATCTTGAAACCCAGGCCGTCGCAAACCTTGCAGGCGCCGAAGGGTGAGTTGAAGGAGAACATCCGCGGAGTCGGTTCCTCGTAACTGATATTGCAATTCAGACAGGCAAACTGTTCGGAAAACAGCAGGTCCTTATTTTTAATATTTACCAGCACCGTCCCCTGGGCCATTTTCAAAGCGGTTTCGACCGAATCCGCCAGCCGTTTTCGGGATTTGGCTTTAACCACCAGGCGGTCCACTACGATTTCAATAGTGTGTTTTTTGGTTTTTTCCAGAACGATATCGCTTTCGGCTTCGACCACCTCGCCGTCGATACGCAGGCGCACGAAACCTTCCCGGCGGGCGTTTTCGATGAGGTCACGGTGTTCGCCCTTTTTGCCCCGAACAAGCGGCGCCAGGACCATCAGCCGTGTCCCCTCTTCAAATGACAGTATCGAATCGACTATTTGTTCCACCGTCTGCTGGGTTATGGGTTGACCACACTTGATACAGTGGGGCACGCCCACCCGGGCGAATAAAAGCCGCAGGTAGTCGTAGACCTCGGTAATCGTCCCCACCGTCGAGCGGGGATTTTTGGTGGCGCCTTTTTGTTCGATGGAAATAGCCGGCGACAAGCCTTCGATGAAATCGACATCGGGTTTTTCCATCAGTCCCAGAAACTGCCGGGCATAAGCCGACAGTGATTCCACATACCGCCGCTGACCTTCGGCGTAAATGGTGTCGAAAGCCAGGGAGCTTTTCCCGGAACCGGAAAGGCCGGTGATGACGGTCAGGGTGTTGCGCGGGATGCGGACATCGATATTTTTTAAATTATGTTCCCGCGCTCCCTTGATGAACAGGTAAGCCTGGTTGGTTTTGTTACGCGAGTTGTTGTTTGCCATATCTACTCCAGAACCGGGTAATATAATTAAAATATTCCCGAAGATAAAGAGGTAATTGGTATTTTAAGAATCACATTTAAACCAATGAATACGGCGGACGAGCGACCGTTGCCGTAAGGCCATGTTATTTAAGGGGAAATTAGGAGTTGAAGCAGATTTTCTAGAATTATACTCCCGGGTATTGTGGTTGCAGAAATCCAAACCTGTTTAGCTGATGATGGTGCTTTTAATATCATTTGCAGCAGCATGACTTCTGGAAGGGCTTGACCTGCAATGTTGGTTGCTCTTAGGAATAAAAACGGGACATGTTCGACGACAGGTTCATAGAATTTAATTATTTAAGCCATGCACCGCTTTACCTTAGGAAAAAATCAATGCTGATGCTTCGAATGATGATCCGAATATTTCAGATATCAGCCCTTGAAACCTTCGCTGTTATGCGAACCGTCGCAAAACGGTTTGTTCTTGGAATGCCCGCAGCGGCAGAAATATAACTTTCCCTTTTTGGTTTGACTGGTGCCGTCGGTTTTAATGAGTTCAATTTCGCTGCTTTCGACCTGCAGTGGTCCATTGGGTATGACCGTGATTTTTACTTTTCCGGTTTCCATTTATACTGACCGCCTCCTTTAGAGCGTTATGACAAGATTAATACAATGAGTATATAAGGAAAAATATAAAGCTGATAAAGCAAAAAAAGAGGGCTTATAAAAGAGTGTTCAGCAGTTTTTCGATATCGGACATCATCAGGGGTTTGCCGAGAAAGCCGTCGGCGCGAAGGTTCTGCGGGGCATCCTCAAGGTTGTTGACGCAGTAACCGGATATTAAAACCACCGGTATTTTGGGATAGCGGCTTTTTACTTTTTCGAGAAGTTCCAGCCCGGTCATGTTGGGCATGCGCATATCGGTAATGACCATGGAAAAATCGCCTTTTTCCAGTTCGTTCAAAGCCTCGTTGCCGTCCGAAGCGCGTACCGATTCAAAGTCAAAAACCTCCAGCATTTCCTGCAAGAGCGATGACATGTTCGGGTTGTCGTCAACTATCAGAATTTTCTTGCTCATAACACTATCTATGAGTATCGGCAGGAATTATTGAAATATTATTTATTTTTTGATGACCTGACGACTAAAGATACGATTG
Source organism: Candidatus Zixiibacteriota bacterium (assembly GCA_028715215.1). Lineage (GTDB taxonomy): Bacteria > Zixibacteria > MSB-5A5 > GN15 > FEB-12 > JAFGNW01. The sequence continues at coordinate 14,944 of JAQUSF010000070.1, read as the reverse complement.
TAAGTGGCGACAATTTCTGACTTTAAGGCCGACAGACCGGTACCTGTCAGGGCGGAAACGGTCAGCGCTTTATATTCGTTGTCGGCAGGTGGAATGAAATGAGGGCAGTTGTCCAGTTTATTATATACCATCAGGCAGGGGATGGTATCGGCTTTAATTTCCGACAAAACCTGTCGGGTTTGAAGGATGTTCTCGGCGTAATGTTCTTCCGTACAATCAACTACGTGCAAAAGCAAATTGGCCAGGGAAACCTCCTCCAGAGTGGACTTGAAAGATGCTACCAGCTGGTGCGGAAGTTTCTTAATAAAACCGACCGTGTCGGAAAATACGATTTTGCACGGGTAACCGGCCGACATGACCCGGGTGGTGGAATCAAGGGTGGTGAAAAGTATATCCGCCGTGGCAACCTCGGCTTTGGTCAGGATATTAAAAAGAGTCGATTTACCGGCGTTAGTGTAGCCTACCAGGGCGACTTTGAAAAGGTCGTTTCTTTTTTTTCTCTGGATAGCCCGCTGAACAGCCAGTTTTTCGAGTCTTTTTTTAAGTTGAGCGATTTTGCTGCGGACCTGGCGGCGGTCGCTTTCCAACTGGGTTTCACCGGGACCTTTCGAACCGATACCACCGTACTGCCGGGAGAAATGTACCCAGGCACCCGTAAGGCGGGGCAGAGTGTATTCCAGCTGGGCCAGTTCCACCTGCAGGCGGGCGCCGGCGGTACGCGCCCGTCCGGCAAAGATATCGAGTATCAGTATCGGCCGGTCGATGACTTTGCACTGAAGTTCCTCTTCCAGGTTTCGCTGCTGGGCAGGATTGAGGGTGTCATCGAATATCAGGCAGTTACCCCTGGATTCAGCGAGTATAGCCTTCAGTTCTTCGACCAGTCCCCGGCCGATGTAAAAAGCCGGGTTGGGTTTGGGTTTATTCTGGATACGTTGTCCCAGAACCTCGGCCCCGGCGGTAAAAGCCAGGCGGCGCAGTTCGTCAAGCGATGCCGCTACGGCGCCCCGGTCACGGTAGTCCCGGGCCAGACCAATTAGAAAAGCTCGTTCTTTTTCTTTTTTGTTTTGTTCCAGAATCATGGTGATAATGATAAAATAATAAACCTGATTTCACAATTCGAATGTAATCAGACAGTGTCGTTGGTCAACAAGTTGCTGCTGCTTTCAGGGAAAAAGTAAAAGCGGGAATTACCGTATAAATCCCGCTTATCATCAAGAGAAAAACGAATCATCTCTTTTTGACTTTATCCTTCGAGAGGACACTGAAAAACTCGTTAAAATAAAAAGTCGCCGGTTCCACTGCAAGCGGGCCGATTGAGAAGGGTCCGCCCGTGCCGGGGATTGTCCGGCGATGAAAGGAAGACTGGCCACCGGTATCCTCGACCCGTATTATAACGGGCATATTGTAATCATCGGCCATATTTTTAGTCCCGGCCGTACCCTCGACATAGAAGCCGTCGCTTTTTTGAATGAAAGTATATTCCACTTCGTATTCGGGAATCCCCAAATCATAAAGCCATTTTTTAAAAAACCATTCCAGCGGTTGCCCGTAATGTTTTTCCGCCAACCGGATAAAATCAGTGTTGGTAAACGGCTGGTTGTTCCCCATTACCGAGAACTCGTGGAGAAACCTCCAGAATGTTTTATCCGAATGGGTTTCCAGGTCATACATTAAAAACCGGAGCATATGTATAATCCAGGCGCCTTTGTTAAGACGTATTTGTTCATTCAGTCTTCTTACGGCGGCCAGCGGCAAATCCTCGTTTTTACTGGCGTTAATCAGCAACCGGTCTTTCAGATGTAAAAGCTCCGTATATGAGATGGCGGGGTTGTTAAAAACGGACTGAAGCAGCATAATGGTCAAATAAGCCGGGGGAGCGTCGGTCAACCATTTTTCCCGGTAGCTGGACGGCTGCATCAGGGACCCGAACCACTGCCGGGCGACCTGATAACCGGCCTCGGTGTAAAGGCCGCCGGTACCTTCCACGGCGCAGAAAACCTGGGGAACTTCCACCAGTCCCGGCATGCTCAAATTGTTACGAAAAGTATCTTCGGGATAAACAAAAACCTCAAATGTTCCCGGTGGTATACCCAGGTTACTGCTGAAGAAATCAAATGCGGTGAGAATGGTGGTCTGGAAGGTATTATCGGGAAGATAGCATTTAAAACGATTTTTGTTAATTGCTTTCGAGTTTAAGAAGTTCAAAGTCAAACCGATGTCGGTTACTTTCGGGATGGTATCGTACCCGGAGGCGTAGGGTTGAAAATAAAAATTCTGGAACGGCTGTGTCGGTTCGACGGTGATGACGCGTTCTTTGCCGGCGCCCGCTTTATATTCACTCATGCCGGGCATGAGATAATTGTAGCCGCCGGGTATATAGAAAGTCAGGTTATGCGGGGTGGCCTTCGGATTTTCCACGAAAGGAAGGAAAGTGCGATAATCCCGGCCGCTGTATCGGAAGGTAAAATGCAGGGTATCGCCTTTATAGCGGTAAGCCGGCAGGATGGCGCCAATAAAGCTGAAATCGTTGCGCCGCCAGTAGCTTAAGGGCTGGTTCTCATAATATATGGAGTCGCATTTGAGGTTATAATGGAGAAAAAGGCTGACAAAGCGCAGGCTGTCGGCATTGACCAGAACCCGTACATTAATCCTGGTACTGTCGATGCGCTTGCCATCCAGGCCACCCATGTAAATACTTCCCTCCCGCTCAAGCATGGTAGTTGAGTAGGTTATATCGGACATCCGGCTGTCGTCATAGGTATCTTTTTCCCGGCGCTGGAACACCGCAGCCTCGGAAATAATAATATCCCCGCCCTCGTGTTCATAGGCAACAATGACTTCCTCGGGCCGGCTGGGGTCAAAATTGAATACATAACGGTTGAAATCCACCCAGAAATAGCCGTCTTCCCGCCGCTCGTAATTTGACCGCAGCAGTTGAAAATAGTTATCGTACTCGTGGTCACGATGGGGTTTGAAAAAGAACTCACCCTGGGCTTTTTTGGCAATATTGAAGTGTTTCCAGGAAAGCTGTTTTTGCTCAAAGGTATATTTTTCCCGCAGTTTTAGATCAAAATCATCCGCCAGCCGGATAAGGCAGACCTCGAATTTCTCATTGACCACGCTGTCGCGGGAACACCAGCGCAGGTTGTTTTTCTCGAGGTGGGAGGGTATCTCAATAAAAGCTCTTCCCTTCCCGATGAAAATGGCGGTGGTGGGCCGACCCTGGATATAACGCAAAAGATAGATTATCCCTTCCTCGAAAGTGAAAGTGGCCACATCTTTTTTGTAAACAAAATCCTGCACCGAGCAGACCTCGCCGGGATTATTCAAAAGGTCGAGGTCCACCAGGCCATATTCGCTCTTGAAAGTATTGAAATAAACCGTTTGAGCTGTAACAGCCCCGGTCAGGCAGGCGGTTACTAAAAAAATTAGAATGAATGTTTTGGGTTTCATGAGTATCCTTCTTTTTTTATTAAATAACGAATATTTCATCTTGTCCATTCAATATTCTTTCTTATTATTAAACCAACTATTTTTAAAAAATGACCAAATTTGATTTCGATATTTTTATGGGCTTTGATGAAGTGATAACCCGGATGCCCGCCCCAGATTTTTTTAAGAGCGGTCTCTATCCGCAGGGCTTCGGTGACGGACTCCCGGCGGATGTTATCCCCGGTAAAATATTTTTCCCCCAGAGCCGCCGCTGATTCGAGCTGGATTACGGCGTCATAACGGCGGTATTCCTTTTCAAGGGTGGTTTTCAGAAGCGTCAGGAGGTCGGGCTGGTAAGCCAGGGCGTCGGCGGTGCCGCGGTCGGTAATAAATCCCTCGCCCTTCATACTTTCTTCGTACCACACCTGGGAATGGTAAATGCTCTGATGCAGTTGCCGGGAATCATGGCGAAGGTCCGGCTGTTCCTTGAGAAAATGACGGGCCTGTTCGCTGATAAAGCCGAAAGGCGCCAGCTCCGGAATATTTTTAAGGCGTTCACAAAATTCCGTCTTGCCGGAGGCGGGACCGCCCGTTATTACTATCCTGTTACTCATGTAAGTATGAAAATTTAGTACCGGGTAATTGTGCTGTCAAGTTTATTAAGTTATATTAAGAGCGAAACCGACAACCTCTATACGGATGATTTATGTTAAATATTCAACAATTGCAGAAATATCTCAATGAGAAGAACCTTGACGGCTGGTTGCTGGCCGATTTTCACGGTCGTAACGATATCGCCGTAACTTTCTTGTCCCTGACAGGGATAATCACCCGTCGCGCGTTTTATTTTATCCCCGCCGAAGGCCGGCCGACAGCTCTTGTCAACCCTATCGAAAGGGAAAAATTTAAACACCTGCCGGGAGAACTTATCCCCTGTAAAGGATATAAGAAACTCGAGAGTGAATTGAAAAAACTCCTTGGCGGCTACAAACGTATCGCGATGGAATATTCCCCCCTGGGCCGTTTGCCATATATCGGCCTGGTCGATGCCGGGACGATTGAGCTGATTAAAAGTTTCGGTCTGGAAATTGTATCCTCGGCGGACCTGGTCGCTGATTTTCAGGCGCGTCTTTCCGGTGTGCAGGCGGCATCTCACCGGCGCGCGGCCTCGAAACTGGTAACGATAAAGGAGACGGCTTTTAAATTTATCGCCGAGGCCCTGAAAAGAAGTGACCGCATCACCGAGTACGATGTCTGCCGGTTTATTATGGACGCCTTTGAAAAAAACGAGCTGGCCACGCAATTCGGGCCGAATTGCTCGGTCGATGCCAACGCCGGAAACCCGCATTACGAACCGACCTCACAATTCCATGCCCCGGTTAAAAAAGGTCAGTTGATTCTGATTGATATGTGGGCGAAAGAAAAAGCGCCCGAGGGCATTTACGGCGATATTACCTGGATGGCGTTCGCAGGAGCTAAAGAGGATATACCCGAACGGTATAAGCGTCTTTTTGCGGTTCTGGTCGAAGCCCGGGATACGGCGGTGGCGTTTTTAAAAGAACATATCGGGCGGCGCGAGGTTTACGGTTACGAAGTAGATGATGCCTGCCGGAAGGTTATCGAAGACGCCGGCTATGGAGATTATTTCACGCACCGTACCGGCCATTCCATAACCACCTCCGAACATGGTTCAGGCCCCAATATCGATAATCTCGAGACCGAGGACCGCCGCCGCCTCGCCCCGGGACATTTGTTCTCCATCGAACCCGGGATATACTACGAAGACTGCGGCTTCCGCACCGAGATAAATGTCCTGATAACCGAAACCGGCCCCGAAGTCACCACTCTGCCTCTGCAGACGGAAATAACGGCGTTATTTTAATGTATATCGGCGAAGACATCATCGAGCACCTGGCCGAAAAATACGGCTTGCCGGAATGCTGGCACACCGATGTGCTCTGTTACCCGGATGAATTCGGGATGATTAGCGCCTCACAGCGCGACGGCCGTAATCATGACGTTACGGTGTATATCCGCAAGGGCGAGAAACTGGTGGTTAATGCCAAGCATTTTTATCCGCCCGGCCTTTACCGGGCACCCTCGGGCGGCGTGCACCGGAACGAAAATTTCCTTGCGGGCGTGTACCGGGAAATGTTCGAGGAAACCGGCTGCGAAATTGAACTGAAACGGTTTCTTCTGAGAACCGACGTTTCCTTTTACAAAATGATGCCCGATGCTGAGATTATTAATGAAGAACGGATTAACTGGCGCTCGCTGGTTTTTCTGGCTGATTTTGTTAAAGGCGATTTCAAATTCAGCGACCATCATGAAATCCGCGAAGTAGCTCTGGTGAACTGGGCGGACTTCGACGCCTTCTCCCGTATCATGCGCCGGACGGCTATCGGCGGCTTTCATTACCGCGCCGCCCTTCATGACCAGGTGCGCCGGATTATGTCGGAATGAACACAGAGAAAAGTCAAGCCCTGTTGCGTTAACGTTTGTTCGCTTCTGTAATACTTTTATAACAGCCGCAGGTCAAATCTTTTAATAATTCTTATATAATAAAAAACATTATCTGTAATTCGGGAGGAACTGGGGATTGCGTATTATAATATTAATAGCGATACTGTTATCAATTACACCCTCGGTCTTTGCCAGGCAAAAGTCAAAGCAGGTCAGGAACCCCGTGCTGTATAGTGTCAAGACATATTTTACACAATCTGTCAAGACATCCTTTACACATAAGTCACCCAAAAAAGTAGGTCGGGTTCCAAGCGAAGCATAGCGTAGCGAGAAACCCGACAAAAGACAAGTTATTATTTTAAGGTAAGTATGACGAGTGAAAAAGATGTCGGGTTTTTCATCCGCCCCAGCGGATTCAGAACCCGACCTACGAGTACTTATTATAGTCAAGTATATAAATAATAAAGGCAGAACCGATATGGCTCTGCCTTTTTTGTTATGTATGTATATTTTAATCACTTCCCCATGAACGGGTATTTGTAGTCTACGGGTGGGACGAAATTCTCCTTTATTGAGCGCGGCGAGGCCCAGCGCAGCATATTCTGGATGCCGCCCGCTTTGTCGTTGGTGCCCGAGGCCCGGCCACCGCCGAACGGCTGTTGACCCACCACCGCACCGGTCGGTTTGTCATTGATATAGAAATTACCGGCGGCGTTACGCAAGGTCCGCTCGGCCAGGGCTATCGCCTGCCGGTCGGTGGCAAAAATCGCCCCGGTCAGGGCATAGGGCGAGGTCTGGTCGCACAGGTGCAATGTTTCGGCATACTTGTTGTCGTCGTAAATATACAGCGTCACCACCGGCCCGAAAATTTCTTCCTCCATCAGCTTGAAATGCGGATCGGTTGTCACCACCACTGTTGGCTCGATAAACCAGCCCTTCGACTCGTCGTACTTGCCGCCGCAGATTATCTCGGCGTCTTTCGATTCTCTGGCATAGTCGATATAGGCGACAATACTGCGGTAGGCGGATTCGTCGATGACAGCATTGATGAAATTGGTGAAATCCTCCGGGTCGCCCATTTTCAGCTCGCCGACCTGTTTGACCAGAATCTGTTTGGTTTCCGGCCACCGGGATTGGGGCAGGTAAGCGCGGGAGGCGGCGGAACATTTCTGTCCCTGGTATTCAAAAGCGCCGCGGGTGATGGCGGTCGCGACCTCGGCGGGATTGGCCGAGTTATGCGCGAAGATGAAATCCTTGCCGCCGGTTTCACCGACAATACGCGGATAACAACGATAGCTGGCGATATTCTCGCCGATGGTCTTCCACATCATCTGGAACACCCCGGTCGAGCCGGTGAAATGAATCCCGGCCAGGTGTTTGTTTTTCAGAACGGCTTCACCAATCGATGCCCCGCGGGCGAAAATCAGGTTGATAACGCCGGCGGGAAGCCCGGCTTCGCGGAATATTTTCATCAGGAAATGCGAGGTATAGATGGCGGTCGAAGCTGGTTTCCAGACCGAAACATTGCCCAGCATCGCCGGGGCGGTTGGCAGGTTGCCATTGATCGAGATAAAGTTAAACGGTGTCACGGCGAAAATAAAGCCTTCCAGGGGCCGATGGTCGAGGCGGTTCCATATCTGGGGGGCGTTCTCGGGCTGAATGTCATATATCTGTTGCATATAGAAAGCATTGAAGCGGTAAAAGTCGGCCAGTTCGCAGACAGCGTCGATTTCCGCCTGAAAGATATTTTTCGAATGGGCCAGCATGGCGGCCGCATTCATGAGGTAACGATAGCGCCCGGACAGCAAATCGGCGGCTTTGAGAAAAATAGCGGCCCGGTGTTCCCAGGGGAAATGCGCCCAGGCTTTCTGGGCTTCAACCGCCGACTCCACCGCCATCTTGACTTCCTTCTCACCACCCTGGTAATAATAACCCAGCACCTGCTTGTGGTTGTGCGGGGAACAAATTTCTATTCTGGTGTCGGTCTTGACTTCCCGGCCGTCGATAATCATCGGGATTTCAATCTGCTGTGTCTTGAGCTCGGCCAGCGCCTTCTGAATACCGGCCCGCTCCATCGAGCCCGGGACGTAATTCAGAACCGGTTCGTTTCTGGGAATAGGAACGCGAAAAATACCCATTTTAACCTCCAAGATTTATTCTGATCACCTGTTTATCTTTTTCAGCCGGTTTCCGGCTTTTATTTCAAAGTGTTTTCAAAATAAGCACAAAGTCACGCCGGGGCAAGAAGGGAATTGATGATTATGCCGAAAATTAAAAACTCAAGAATCAGGATTATCAACGGTCCCTGCTTTTACGCCTGAAAAGCCGATTTAAAACAGGGATTAAATTAAGTCTGTTTATTTGGTCTTCAAAGATTCGAGGAGTTTTCCGGCTTCAGCGTTCGACGGGTCTGCGCTTAGCGCCTTACCGAGATACACCCGGGCTGAGTCCAGCTGACCTTCGTTATAAAAAATCTTGCCGATATTTTCGTAACTCAGAGCGAACAAAGGGTCGATTTTGAGAGCTTCATGAAAAGCTTTACGGGCCTGGTCAAAACGTCCCAGTTGCATATGGCAGAAACCAAGATTGTTATATGAGGGAACATACACCGGATTAAGAGTGATAGCCTGCTCCAGAAGGGGAATGGCTTCCTCGTAGCGTTTTTGTGAAAGATACAAATAGGCCAGGTTGTACTTGAGGATAAACACTTCCGGCATATATTTCACGCCCTGTTCCAGAAGTGAGACGGCTTCCGTGCTTCGTCCCTGAGCGTCCAGCAGCATGGCCAGGTCGTTGACCGGTTCATAACGGTGCGGGTCGGCCTGGATAGCCAGACGATAATATCTTTCCGCTTCCAGCGTTTTTCCCTCCTGTTTATAAATTGTGGCTATCGTCTGTAAGCCGTGCATGTCGGATTCCCGTCCCAGTTTGAAAATATCAATGTTACAGAAAACCAGCAGGGCAACAACAAGTGAGATAATTACCGTTTTCTTGCGGGTGGTTAATTTCCTTCTTTTATAAATGAACGTTGTCACGGCTACGGCGGCAAAGACCGCAAGGAGCGGCGCCATCGGAAGACGGTAACGGGAGGTCACGAAAAACAAAACCACCGACGGCACATAGGCGATAAGAAAAAGCAGCAGGAGTTGCACCCGGTAATCTTTACGTGAAGCCAGCAACATACCGGCGACAGCCAGCGGGAAAATGATTCCCCAGGGAAAGAATAGCACGTCCCGCCAGAGGAGTAGTTTCATCAGCATGGTCCGGTGAGCGAAGAAATACAAGTCGAAATTGTTGGCCAGCTCCACCCCGCCGCATAATATCAGGAGTTTTTTAGAAGTGAGCACAATGAAATGCCCCGGGTGTTCGATAATTTCATTAAGGGTTTTATTGGTCCAGTAATCCGACTGTTGAGCCGGAGTCAATTTGTGACCGACATCATACTCCGCCATGCGCTGGGCATCCTCCATCATTCCCCACCAGTCGCGGCGGGCTTCTGGTAACCGGGCGGAAACGCCATCGGCTTCAAGATTGTTGCCGATATAGAAATTCAGGCCGCCGTAGGTACCAATCAGGGTAAACTCGCCTGATTTGACGTAATTATATATTGTTACCGGAAGTATGGGCAGAACCAGGGCAAAAAGAAATATAACCAGTTTACGGCTGTAAAATTGCCAGCCCTTATTTCGCCAGATAAAAAACATCCAGAAAACCAGGACACCGGCAAACAAGAGGATGGTGGGCCGGGCAACGGCTGAAAGACCCAGTATAATCCCCCCTGCCGCCAGATATTTGCTGTCGTTCTTTTCAAGGGCTTTGACAAGATAGTAGAGCGCTGCCAGGTCGAGAAAAATTATCAGGGTGGGGATTAGCAACTGGGCGTCGTAAAAAATAACCGTACCCCAGCCGGCTGAAATAATACCGGCCAGGACAGCCGTGCGGTTATCGAAAAGACGCCGGGCAATAAGGTAAACCAGCACTGCACTGAAACTGCCCATCAAAGCCTGTATGATGCGAATCACCCAGGGATTATCGCCAAACAGGAAATAGACAGCGCCGAGAAAAATTGGATAAAGAGGTGCCCTGAAAAATGGTCCCTTGATGAACTCTTCCCCGCGGGCGATGGCCGTTGCCCAGTCGTGGTGATAAGCCATATCCATGAAGGGATGGGAAAAGATGGGCACGGCCTGGAACTCGAAAAGAAATATCAGTCGCAGGGTCATTGCCACGACAAAAATGAGGCTTGCCCAGAGGATATATTCAGGAGTGTTTTTTGAAATGTTTTTTTTCATGACCGGGTCAAATATGTCTCTTTATGAGAAATAAGTAAAGGGGGTATATAAAAAAATGACCCCAACGGGAGTTGAACCCGTGTTGCCGCCGTGAAAGGGCAGTGTCCTAGGCCACTAGACGATGGGGTCATTACTTTACAAAACTGAGGCTTTATTATAACTTTTTTCGTTTGTCTGTCAAGCAGTATATTTGCCCGCCTGCAAGGTCTTCAAAACTACCCCGATGAATCCCGCCAGGTGTAATAAAAGTGCGGTTTAAATTACGGCCAGGGTGATGGTGGCGGCCATAATTTTTTCGCGGGTTTCGTCGGGTTCGTTGAAAAGGTTCGTTTCGCAAAAATACAGTCTTCGCCCGGCTTTAATAACCCGACCTTCTCCCCTGATTTCATCGCTTCGGGCCGGGCGTAACAGGGAGACGGCGAAATTCACCGAGAGTATATTTTCACCCTCGGCCATGAGACTGTAAGCCGCCGCTCCGGCCACGGCGTCGGCCAGGGTGATAAGCGCTCCGGCCTGAAAGTAACCATGTTGCTGCAGAAGTTCCGGACGTTTTTTTAAAAAGGCGGAAACATAACCGGGCTGGATTTCATCGAGTCGGATATCCAGAAAGCGATGGATCGGAATACTCTTGAACAGGGAGCGCACCGCTTCGCGATAATTTTCCTTCCGGGGTTCAAAAACCATTGTTTAAATTCCCTGAAACTACTTTAAGTTGCTTTAAGATATCATATTTGTAATAATATGGCAATGTTTGGCAACACCAAAAGATTTGTTTTTATCGCCCTGTTTACCCTGGGGCTGATTGTGCTGGTCAACCTGGCCTGGTGGTTTTATTACGACCGTACCGAGACCATGCTTGAAAACCAGCTCAGCCTGCGCCTGTTATCGCTGGCCCGCACCGCCGCTCTGGCCCTGTCGCCGGAAACAGTGGAAGAAATGGCGCTGGGAAACCTGGAAGCCTATGATAAAATCGCCGTCATGCTGGAAGAAATCCGCTACGCGGATTCCCTGGCTGAAGTGTTTATTCTCGATGAAAATTATTGTTATCTTTTTACCACGGTACTGGAGCCGGATTCGGTTTATTTTTTAAAGGACCTTAATGGAATATATGTTGATTCGCTTTTTTTCGGTCTGACCGCCCAGGCGCTGACCACGCCGGCTTACCGGACCGGGCGATTATATTTGAAATCGGCTTTTGCCCCGCTTTTTGACCCGGAGGGTTATCTGCTGGCGGTACTGGGAGTGGAAGCTAACGTGGATTATTTCGATGACCTTAAGTCCCTGAAAAATAACCTTTATTATTCCAGCGGGCTGTCGATTCTGGCCGGACTCTTTCTGGGTGTTGTCTTTCTCATCCTTCAGGCACGCCTTAACCAAACCGAGCAAAAGCTGTTTCTTGGTGAAAGCCACGCTTTTCTGGGTCGGATGGTGGCGGTGGTGGCGCATGAACTGAAAAATCCGCTGATGATAATCCGGGCTTCGGCGGAACGATTGTCAGGAAAAAATCCCACCGCTGAAACCGCTTATATCATTGAGGAGGTTGACCGGCTGGACGGCATCGTTACCGGCTATCTTGACTTTGCCCGCGCCGGGGGGAAACTTTTGCCGACCGACCAGCTCGAAACGTTTGACCTGGGAGAACTTCTGATGGGTATCAAAAAGCATATATCCGACAAATACCGTGACTCGCACGTTGAATGGACCGAAACTGAACCCAGCCCGGCGCTTCATCTTATCGGTTACCGGCGGTCGTTAAGACAGGTTATTTTGAACCTGCTGATAAACGGAGCTGAGGCCTGTCTTGAAGCCGGGCGCCCGGTAAAATTGAGCCTTACCGCGGAAAGAACGCATGACCGGGTTGTTATAAGGATTATTGATTTTGGCCGCGGTATTTCCCGAAAAGAAATGAAAAAATTGTTTTCCCCATTTTATACCACCAAACCAAGCGGTTCCGGTCTGGGGCTCTATTTGAGCCGTAAGATAATTCTTGAAATGGGCGGTAAACTTGAGATACTAAGCGAGCTGGAGCGTAAAACCGAAGTAATAATTTATCTGCCTGATAAACCGGGTAAATGAATATGGCAAGAATATTAGTTGTCGATGATGAACCGAAAATGACTTCGCTGATTTGCGGTCACCTTGAGGACGAGGGACACCGGGTCCTGACCACAACCAGCCCCGAAGAAGCACTGGGGCTTCTGGAGAAGCATGCTTTTGATGTGGTGGTCACGGACCTTTCCATGCCCCGTATCTCCGGCATGGAAATACTCCGTAAAGCTCTTGAGAAGGAGGGGACCGAAGTTGTTATGATGACGGCTTACGGGACGGTTGAGACGGCTGTGGAGGCTATGAAAAGGGGTGCCGTTGATTACCTGCTTAAACCCTTTGCCCTCGAAGAGCTCAGCATTGTAATAAATAAAGTCATTGAAAAACAAAAAGTTACGGCTCTGGCTGGACATTATGAACAGGTTCTCAAAGAAGCCAGTACCTCGGATTTTATCGGCTCCTCCCCTGCCGCTCAAAAAGTGAAAAAGCTAATCAGTCAGGTTGCCGCTACTGAAAGCACCGTTCTTTTAACGGGCAAGTCCGGCACCGGCAAGGAACTGGCCGCCCGAATGCTGCATAACCTCTCTCCTCGCCATCAGTATCCCTTTATTGCCGTTAATTGTGCGGCTATTACCGAGACGCTTTTGGAGTCGGAGCTTTTCGGCCATGAGAAGGGTGCTTTCACGGGAGCAATGGCCCGGAAACGGGGGCGGTTCGAGCTGGCGGAAAAAGGGACGATTTTCCTTGATGAAATCGGGGAAATGTCGCCGGCAATGCAATCGAAACTTCTACGGGTGCTCGAGGAGCGGCAGATGTTCCGGGTGGGAGGAGTAGATGCCGTGGCCATCGATGTCCGCCTGGTGGCAGCGACTAACCGCAATCTCAGGGAAGAAATTAGAAATAACCGTTTTCGCGAGGATTTGTATTTCCGGCTGAATGTTTTTCCCATTGAACTGCCGCCATTGGCTGAACGGGGTAAGGATGTTATCGAGCTGGCGGAGCATTTTTTAAAGGAAATGAAATTTCCCTCCTCCGGTCTGGATGCTTCGATAAAAGAACTGCTTTTGAGCTATGACTGGCCGGGAAATATCCGGGAACTGAAAAACGTGCTGGAGCGGGCGGTTATTTTAGCCGCCGGGGAACCTTTGAGCCGGGAAGATTTTACTCTTGAAATTGACGATGCTCCGCTTTTGGATAATTTGGGAGCACGTGTTTCTGATGGTGGGCTGGCCGCAACCGAAAAAGAAATGATTCTGGAAGCGCTGAAAAAAGCAGGCGGTAATAAGACAAAAGCCGCAGAAATATTGAAAATTACCCGAAGAAGACTGTACAGCCGGATGAAGGTTCATGATATCAGAGAATAACGGGAGCACGTTGTTTTTTTCGGGAGCACGACACGGGAGCATATAATCTGTGCCGTTCGGGACAGTGGTATGTACCGGGCGGTACGGAAAAACCTGACGGGAATAAGACGTTAAATGGTAACTCTTTACCTGTCAACACAATAAACAAACGGGGAGCTTTGGCATTGGATTTGATAAATATTTCTCCGAAAGGAGATGTAATTATGAGAAAATCAGCTCATATAATAACAATAATGCTACTTGTGCTGATGGCCGGTTCTAATCTCCAGGCTCAGGGCGTCAATGCCCAGAATTATCGTAATTTTGTCCGGATGGAGCTGGAGCGCACCGACCAGATGTTACAGCGGGCGGGTGAAGCCGTGAGGGGCAGTAACAACCCGGTAGCATCAGCCTCCTTTATGAAAGCCCAGGAAATTCAAACCATGGCCTGGAACCGTTTTCGTGAGGAAACTCTGGAAAATTACCAGGCGGCACTCAAACTGACCCGTATGGCAAGGCAGCAGGCCGGCCTGGCTCTTTCCAACAGCCGCCAGACCGAGCAGTACGAGGGGGCGGTACTGCAAAAGTTGGAGCGGGCTGGAGACCTTCTGGAACGAGCCCGGGAAGCGGTGGAAGTCGGTGCCGACGCGAATCTTCAGGCCATCTATGACCTGGCCGGTGAAAACCTTACCAAAGCCTGGGAATTTTATCGCAAGGGCGATTATAAACCGGCTTTGAAACTGGCCAACCAGGTGAATAAAGCCGCGGAAAAGATCCTTAATATTTTCAATGACCAATTGCGAAAAGAAGGTTTTTATGAGCGGCACCGGGAAAATGTCGCGGCTATGCTCCAGAAAGCTCGTGAAGAAATGAGCCAGTGCGGTTCTGAAGCAGCGCTGAAAATTATGAATCAGGCGGAAAATGCTTTCAAAAATGCGGAGCAGCTCAGCGGTGAAAAACATTTTCGGGCGGCAATAAAACAGCTCCAGTTGACCCGCGAAATGCTGATGAAAGCTCAGCGGGAATGCCAGGGGCTGGATTTTCTGACCAACCGTTATGAACGCCTAAAAAGTGAAGCTGACCGGATTGCGGAGCAGGTAACTCAACTTCCGACCGACCAGGCGGAAGCCGCCGGGAAACTGCTCGACCAGCTCTATCAGCAACTTGACCTCTCGTATCAGTACATCCAGCAGGAGCAGGTCGAGCCGGCCCAGGCCTCGCTGAAAGCGGCCCAGTTGATTTTAAGCCAGCTTAAAAGACTGGTGAACAGGAATTGATGGCGGGACATCTGAGGTAAGCTTGAAAACATACAGGTTATGTGTCGCGGCCATAATCTTATGGTTAATATTTATAATACCGGGAGCACGC
>JAQUSF010000149.1 GCA_028715215.1 Candidatus Zixiibacteriota bacterium | reverse complement strand
AGGGATTGTTCAATCATATACCCCATGCCGCCTTCGGTATCGGCCACCAGCACACCCAGGGGTAAATCGGGCGCTTTGCCGAAAGCCAGTTCATTGCGCAGCAGGGCGTTCCCCACCTGCGGACCGTTGCCGTGCGTAACAACGAGGTTGTAACCATCGCGGACCAGTGCCACGATCCCGTCCAGAGAACGACGGGTATTGGCAAATTGATTGTAAATCGTATCTTCAATACCCGGAATGGTAATAGCGTTACCGCCCAGTGCCACTACCGCTGTTTTGTTTACCGCCATAATCTTTTTATAAAAATTGTGACAGGTTGTAAGACATTCTTAACTCAAACAGCCTGCCACCCGGTTTACCTTTTTGTTACTTTTTGATTTTGGGGACAGCCGCTTTCTTCTTCTTCCCATCGAGGAAATCCTCGAGCACGGTTGCCAGATTGGGCTGTCCGATTTCCTGCAGGTCATAAAAAACCCGCACGGAAGGTTTATTTATCTTAATCAGCTTACCCAGATTGATCGGGGTAGCAATAATCACCAGGTCGCATTTGGTTTTATTGATAGTCGTTTCCAGGTCTTTCACCTGTTGTTTGCCGTAACCCATAGCCGGCAGCAGGAGACCGATATCGGGATATTTATTGAAAGTTGCGGTAATCGACTTGACGGTGTAGGGTCGCGGGTCAACGAGTTCGGCGGCTCCGAACTTATCCGCCGCCACCACCCCGGCGCCATAAGTCATCTCGCCGTGAGTCAGGGTCGGACCATCCTCCACCACCAGCACTTTCCTGCCTTTTATCAACTCCGGCCGGTCAACACTAACGGGCGAAGCGGCGTCGATAATAACCGCTTCGGGATTATACCGCCGGATATTATCACGGACAATCATGACGTCATCGGGGTCAGCCGAATCAATTTTATTTATCACCACGACATCAGCCAGCAAAAGGTTATTCTGACCGGGATAGTAAGACAATTCATGTCCGGGGCGGTGCGGGTCGACAACGGTGATTTGAAGGTCAGGTTTGTAGAAGGACATGTCGTTATTGCCGCCGTCCCAGAGGATTATGTCGGCTTCTTTTTCCGCCTGACGGATAATCATCTCATAATCGACGCCGGCGTAGACCACGACATCGTTGACGATATGCGGTTCATACTCTTCTCGTTCTTCGATAGTGCATTTATGCTTGTCGAGGTCGGCCAGGTTGCCGAAGCGCTGGCAGGCCTGTCTGGCCAGGTCGCCGTAAGGCATGGGGTGACGGACAGCTACGACTTTTTTCCCCATCGCCTGCAAAGTCTTGGCGACTTTACGGGTGGTTTGAGATTTACCGCTACCGGTACGGATGGCGCAGACCGCCACCACCGGTCTGGATGATTTAATCATGGTGGGATAGCCACCTTCGACGGCAAACCGGGCACCCGCCGCCATCACATAAGCCGCTTTTTCCATGATATACTGGTAGGAAACGTCGGAATAAGAAAAGATTACTTCTTCGATGTTGAACTTTTTAATAAGGGCCAGCAATTCTTTTTCATCGTATATGGGAATACCTTTGGGATACAGCTTACCGGCCAGAACGGCGGGGTAGCGGCGACCTTCGATATCGGGAATCTGGGTGGCCGTGAAAGCCACAATTTCGACATCGGCATTATCTCGATAAAGGGTGTTAAAATTGTGAAAATCCCGCCCGGCGGCACCCATGATAATTACTTTTTTTCTATTCTTAGCCATATTCAACTCCTGTATAAAAGCAATGTTGGTTTCGAAAAAAATATCATACCCAAAGCTGTTTCCGACTAAATCGAAGAAGCCCGCCAGATAAACAGAATCAGGTACTGCGGAAGGTGCCCGCCTGTCTGCCTTAAGATGAATTTACACTTCGACAATTAATTCCACATCCTTTTAAAGTTCCAAATGCTTTCCCGGTTATTGATTATCTATCTGGGCGCGTTGAATTTTACCGGAGAAATCAACATAAACCGATTTCCATTCGCTGAACACATCCAGAGCCGCAGTAGCGGCTTCACGATGCCCGTTGCCGGTCTCTTTGGTACCGCCGAACGGCAGGTGCGTCTCGGCACCGATAGTCGGGGCATTAACATAAAATATACCGGTGTAAACATCGCGCATGGCGGTATAAGCTTTATTTATGTCCTGAGTGTAAATAGCCGCCGATAGCCCGTAAGCGGTATCGTTGGCCATTTCAATTGCCTGTTCGAAGGTTTTAAAAGTGGCGACACTGAGCACCGGTCCGAAAATTTCCTCACGCCAGAGACGCATTTTCTGAGTAATACCCGTGAAGATGGTCGGTTTGACGAAGAAACCTTTATCGTAAGCACCGCCAGTCAGGCGCTGGCCACCCGAGGCGAGTACCGCACCTTCTTTCTTGCCGATTTCGATATAACTTAAAACCGTATCGAGCTGGCTCTGGTTGATGCAGGGTCCCATATTGACGGTTTCATCAAGGCCGTTGCCGACCTTTAACTTATTGGCGCGTTCAACCAGCATAGCCATCATTTTATCGTGTACTTTTTCATGAATTATCAAACGACTGGTAGCGGTACAACGCTGGCCGGTGGTCCCGAAAGCTCCCCACAAAGCACCTTCGACCGCCAGGTCAAGATTGCCGTCGTCCATGACTATCATGACATTTTTACCACCCATCTCAAGACAGCAGTGCTTGAATTTGGGGGCGCAACCCTCGGAAACCTTACGGCCGATTTCAGTGGACCCGGTAAAGGAAACCACCCGTACCCGGTCATCGTCAATCATAACGTTACCGATGGCACCGCCGGAGCCGGTGACCATATTGACCACGCCGGCCGGGAGACCTTCCGCTTCGAAAACTTCCATAAGATGCACCACCGAAAGTGGTGTATCGGTCGCCGGTTTAATAACTACCGTATTGCCGCATATTAGAGCCGGCATGATTTTCCACGAAGGAATGGCAATGGGGAAATTCCAGGGCGTGATAAAGGAACAGACGCCCAGCGGCTGACGAACGGTCATATTGAATTTATTGGGCATTTCGGATGGCGTGGTCTGACCGAACAGACGCCGCCCCTCGCCCGCCATGTAGAAAGTCATATCGATGGCTTCCTGGGTGTCACCGCGGGTTTCGGCAATTACTTTACCCATTTCACGGGTCGTATCGCGGGAGATTTCTTCCTTGCGTTCCCACAATCTTGATGCAACGCGATAAAGAATTTCACCGCGTTTGGGTGCAGGCACCAGTCGCCACTTCCGGTAGGCTTCAGCTGCAGCTTCAATAGCTTTAAGAACATCATCCTTATTGGATTTTTGAAAGGTACCGATAATTTCATCGGTATTGGCCGGGTTGATGTTATTAAATGTTTCACCGGAGCTGGAGGCGACCCATTGTCCATTAATAAAATTTTTATAAGCCTTTATATTACCCATGGTTAACTCCACCATTATAATAAATCATTTTATTCAATTATTTTTTCACGGTTGTGAATTTATTCACAGCCGATTTTCACAATCCGTTAATATATCTTCTTATTCTTTTTTGTCAACCGGTTTCGATGTTTTATTTGCAGCTTTTTAAGCTTGCCCGGCAACAAGTTAGTCCAATAAAACCGATCTAAGTCACAGTTATATACAACGATAAAAAAAACCCGGCCGAATCATATGATAAGAAGTTATCTCTTTGAAAAAAATATATTTAGACTATAATGCTGTAAACAACGTTAATATGGTAAAGGACCTGAACAAAAGGACGGTATGTATCATCTCATCATGACAGCCTGGCTGTGTTTGCCCCTGGCACCGATAAATCCCATACAGCAGGATACCGTCTCCGCCATGAACCTTCATTTTACCGCCGGTATCAGTTCTCCCACCGGCATTCTCTCCACCGGCCCGGTTTTTTCAACCAAGTGGGAAATGCTGGCTATCCACCCTGTTATTCTGCGCGGTTCGTTCGATTACCAGTTCGGTAAATTCAAGAACAATGCTTTACGTATCCTCGACGATATCGATGAAATCAAAGGTGAAATGCACCAGTTTACCCTTGCCACCGACGCCCTGTATTACCGCGGCACGGACCATTTGACCGGTTATCTTGGCCTGGGAGCAATCCTTGCCTTCGGTAATCTTAATTTCACCCATGAAACCATGGCGCTGATGCGCAAAAACTACGATATCAGCAAGGTCAGTTTTAATCCCCAATTAGGTTATCGCATAACCCTGGGGCTGCGTTATCAACGAATTTACTCTTTGGAAATAACCATCTCCGAGATCGAGCCGGATTATACAATTACGTATAATACCGGGATTTTCAGTTACTCGGAACTTACCCGGCGGACGGATTTCAGCGGTTTCAGAATATCTCTGGGTTACCTGTGGACACTAAAAGAGCTCTGGTAAGCAAGTAACGGATTCTCATTCGCCACCGAGATAACGGCCGAGAAAATCTTTCCGGAATTCTGCAAATGATTTATTTTCAATCGCCTGGCGGATTTGCCGCATCAGGTTCTGATAAAAGTAAGTGGAGTGGTATGAAGCCAGGACCATGCCGGTAATTTCCGACTGGTTGTAAAGATGCCTGATATATGCCCGGCTGTACCGTCGGCAAACCTTGCAGTCACAGTTCGGGTCCAGGGGGCGGTCATCGCGGGCGTAATCGGCGTTTCGGTAGGTAAGTGGTCCGGTCGAGGTAAAGACATTGCCGGTGCGGGCGTTGCGGGTGGGCAA
>JAQUSF010000069.1:4179-18299 GCA_028715215.1 Candidatus Zixiibacteriota bacterium | reverse complement strand
TCTGGATAAACAGTATGGTTTGCGGGCATCCAACACCATCTCTCACTGTGCCGTTCTGGAGATTCCCGGTTATCATAAAATGCTGAATTTCACCGATGGCGGCATGGTGGTTAAACCGGATGTCAACCAGAAATATGAGATTCTTGAAAATGCCATTATGGTTTGCCGGGCCCTGGGTCTGTCGCCGGTTAAAGTTGCTCTCTCGGCGGCCACCGACAGCGTTACCGATAAAATAGCTCATATAATCTCCGATATTGAGGAAATCCGCCCCCGGGCTCTGGAGGCGTTCAGTGACGTGCTGGTCGAGGGACCGCTGTCGCTGGATGCCGCTACTTCCAGGAAAGTTGCCCGCGACCAGGGTCTGGATAATCAGGTGGCCGGCGATGCCGATATTTATCTGGTCAATTCCATCGAAGAAGCCAATATTGTGGTTAAAGCGCTGATTCAATTCGCCGGTGCTGTTTTTTGCGGTGTTATTGTCGGGGCAAAGGTACCCGTGTCGCTGGTTTCCCGCACCGATACGGTTATCAATAAAAAGGCATCGCTGGCTCTGGCCTGTATTATTTCCGACTATTACGGGCAACATCGGCTCTGGGGAGAATAGTTATGGACAGTTTACCGGAAATGGTTATTCCCGATATAAGTTCCTTTGAACAAATTATTGAGCGGGCAAAGCAAAAAGCGATAAATGAAAAAAAATGCCGGGCCGCTCTTTTAACAGCTGCGGATACGGAAACACTGCAGGCTTTTAAGCGCACCGTAGTTGAAGGCCTGGTGGAACCAATTATGGTGGGTAGTGAAGCTTCTTTTAATGATGCCTGCCGGCAGATGGATTTTTCCCCCGGCCGGATTAAGTATTACCCGGCCGAAAAAAACGATGAAGCGATTACGAGAGCCGCCCGGCTGGTTATGGACGCTGAAATTGATTTATTGATCAATGGCCGTATTCCGGTGGCGGATATGCTCGGTATATTATTCAAAGCGGAATCGAATTTCATTGTCAAAGGTAAGGTGGTTTCTCATGTTGCGGTGATTAAACCCCGGCAGTACAAAAAGCTGTTATTTCTTAGCGACAGCGCGGTGGTAGTCCAGGTTGACCTGAAAACCAAGTTGCAGTTGATTGATAATCTTATAAAAGTAGCAGAAAAAATAGGCATCAACCACCCGCGCATTGCCGTGCTGGCGGCCGTGGAGGTGATATATCCACAGATGCCGGTGACGATGGAAGCCGCAATTCTGGCGAAAATGTCCGAACGCCGGCAGATAAAGGGCGCTTATGTCGATGGTCCTTTATCTTTCGATATTGCCGTGGATATGTTTGCCGCCCATTCGAAAGGTATCAGAGATTCCGATGTAGCCGGTCAGGCTGATGCCCTTTTGGCACCCAGTATCGAAACCGCCAATGGCATTTACAAGGCCATTTCTCTTTATGCTCATTGTCCTATGGGAGGGGTAATTATCGGCGGCCGCGTTCCGATTGCTTTAATTTCCCGTTCCGATTCAATCGATAATAAATACCACTCGATGGTTCTGGGTGTTCTTAATTCCTGATCTTTATGAGCTCCCGGAATTCTAATAATTTTGTAAATTCGCCATATCCTGAAGTATGCCTTGCTCTTGGCCGGACGGGAATCTTTCCTTGACTATTTTGTTTAACTCGTGTATTATCAGTGAATTACATAATCTCAAAGACAAGAGGTAAAGGTGAATTATTGTGTAATTATTGCTGGCGGTAAAGGTGAACGGTTCTGGCCTTTATCGAGGGTCGACCGTCCCAAGCAGTTTTTAAAGCTTACGTCCGATAAAACCATGCTCGAAGAGACTATCGAACGGGTCAAACCGATGATACCTCTTAAAAATATCCGGATTGTGGCCGGTGAAGCCATGGCTCCGCTTATCATGGAATCGGTAAAAGACATTTCCTCTAAAAATCTAATAACCGAACCATTTGGCCGCAATACCTGCCTGGCCATAGGCCTGGCAGCGGTACATCTACATAAAGAAGACCCGCATGCGGTAATGATTGTCCTCTCAGCCGACCATCTGGTCAGCCCCCAGGAGAAACTTCTGAAAATCCTTGAAGATGGAGCCACGATCGCTTCCAAGGAGAATTGCCTGATAACTATTGGAGTTGTCCCCAACCGCCCGGAAACCGCATACGGTTATATTAAAATGGGAGATCTGTTCAAAAATGAGAATGACAGTGTCATTTATCACGTCTCGGCTTTTACCGAAAAACCCAAGCTGGTAGTTGCCCAGGAATACTATTACAGCCGAAAATATCTCTGGAACAGCGGGATGTTTATCTGGTCCGCCAAAGCCATCCTTGAAGCGATTGCCGGCTGCCAGCCGGACACCGGAAAGATGCTGGAAGAATATGCCCGGACTATCGGTACGGATAAAGAACCCGGGGCAAGAGATGTTCTTTATAAAAAAACCAATTCAATTTCCATTGATTATGCTGTGCTGGAGAGTGCTAAAAATGTCCTGACTATCAAGGCTAACATTGTCTGGGATGATGTGGGCAGCTGGACGGCTCTGGAACGCTACAAGGACCGTGATTCGGATAACAATGTTCTTATCGGGGAGACTTCGGTGCTGGGAACTTACGAAACGACGGTTTACAATGACAGTGAGGGTATTGTCTGTTGCCTGGGAGTGGCTGACCTGGTTGTTGTTCGTTCGGCTGATATCACCCTGGTGGCGCATAAAACCAAAGTCGGTGATATCAAGGAACTTTTAGTAAAACTGAGTGAAAATGAAAAAACCTCGAAATATTTATAGGTGCTTTTTAATTGTTCTTGTTTGTTTAATGCTTCTCTGGAATTGTAAAGCCCCCCGGGAAGGCCACGAGGAAAAAGCACCGGTAGCTCCTGCAGAAATAACCGATAGTCGTGGTTATGACCCTCTGGAATTACCTCAGGATAAGGATATTATTCCGGAGAAACATCCCAAAACCGGGGCTATCACCGGCAGTAAAATGCTCAGCCAGGCACCCGCTGGCAAAAGTGATACGGTCGTTTTGGGTATAGCCGAAGCACCAGTCGGCAGTGATACCCTTAATAACCAGGTTTTTCGAGTACAGCTTTTTACCAGTAAGTATTATTTTGAAGCCCGGAAAGCTCTGGCGGTGGCTGAAGAAATATTCGACCAACCGGTTTATCTTGATTACGAAGTGCCGTATTTTAAAATTCGGGTCGGTAATTTCGGAAATCGTGAAGAAGCGGAGATGTATCAGCAGAAGACCCGCGAAGCCGGGTACGGCAGTGCCTGGGTGGTCGTGGTTAATCTGAGAGTGAAGGAACCGGCAGCGTTATATGAAAATTTACCGGGTTTAATGATTGAAAAAGATACGGCGTCCGAGGTTGAAGATTCACTTCCTGATGGCGAGGAACCGAATACCGATGATTAAGGCGGCGGTTATGAAAGTCGATTGCCGCCAGCCCGATGAAAGTACGATACAGGAGGCAATAGCGGTTCTTCAAAAAGGCGGTCTGGTGGTAGCTCCGACAGAGACCAGGTATGGTTTGCTGGTACGAGCCGATTGGAAAAAATCCCTGAAAAAATTGTACAAGATTAAGAAACGACCGGTAACTTCACCCACCGCCTTATTTGTGAAGGCGCTGGAGCAAATTGCGGAATATGGCATGATGACCCCAACCGCCCGCGCCCTGGCGGAAGCTTTTTTACCGGGACCGCTGACGCTGGTATTAAAGGCCCTCCACCAGGGTGAACCGCCCGTGGTGGTGGAAGGTAAAATTGGTTTGAGATACTCGTCATCGACGGTTATTAAAGAAATAGTCGACCGGCTGGTTTTTCCGGTTACGGCAACTTCGGCCAATAAATCGGGACAACCTGAATTTGAGCAGATTGACGAAATTGCCCGTTCGCTGGGCCGGGGAGTTGACCTGTATCTTGATGCCGGAAAACTTGACAATCCCGTTTCAACCGTGGTCGATTGTTCCGGCCCTGGAATAAATGTTATCCGGGAAGGTTTTATTCTGAAAAAGAATATTGATGAAATACTGAATAAGGCAGGTTTTATATGAATGACAAAAAGTACCATATAATGTTTGTTTGTACCGGGAATACCTGCCGTTCACCGATGGCTGAAGGCGCTCTGAAGGTTCTGCTGGAAAAAGAGAAACCCGGTGAATATGAGGTTTATTCTTCAGGAACCGCCGCCGCGGTCGGTTATCCGGCAACCGTTTATGCTCGGGAAGCCGCAAAGATGTGGTCGGTGGACTTATCCGGACATACTTCCCAGCCGTTGAGTGAAGACTTAATCAAACGAGCAGATTTGATACTGGCCATGTCGCCGGAACACCTCCGGTCAATTCTGGAAATATCTCCTGAAGCCGCCGACCGGGTTTACCTTTTCAAAAATTTCCCCGATACCGGTCAGGACGGTGAAGGTGTCGAGGACCCGATTGGCCAGGATTTGAGTAAATACAATGAAGTTTTTCTTGATATTGGAGAATATTTGGGGAAAAACCTCTTGGAATTTGTAAAAAGGATAAAAGAGAAAAAATAATGCCTGAACGTACTTTAATATGCAAGATTGTGCTGGGTTTGATTATTATAGTCGGCCTTGTCCCTGTTTTTTATTTTGTTTCCGTCGAAGTGGGTATTGCGGTAGCCGCCGCCGGTGAAACCGACTTGTCTTTAAAAAGCAATTCCCTATCGTCGGATGCTCTTGACCGTTATATCGATAATTATTCTTTCGGCGTCGGTGAGAAATTATATTTTGACATCAATTACGGGTTTATAAACGCCGGGACGGCTACTATGGAGGTCGTAAGGCTGATTGAGTATGAAAATCGTCCCTGTTACCTTATCGAGACCACCGCTAACTCCAATAGTTTTTTCTCCACTTTTTACAAAGTGCGTGACCGCATCGAGTCGGTGATGGATGCCGTGGGCTTGTTCAGCTGGCGTTTTGAAAAAAATCTCCGCGAGGGCAGTTACAGTGCCGACCGTATGTATTCTTTTGACCAGCGCCGGAATCTCGCCTTTTATAAAAATGATACTATCCCGGTTGAACCTTATACTCAGGACCCGATATCAACATTGTACTATACCCGAACCCAACCTTTGAAAGTAGGCCAGTCTTTTTTCCTAAATAACTTTATCGACGGCGATAAGTACCATCTTGAAGTACGGGTTTTGAAAAAGGAAAAGATAACGGTTAAAGCCGGAACATTTGATTGTCTTGTGGTCGAACCCATGACCAGTTCGGTTGGTGTTTTCAAGAATGAGGGCCGTCTCAAAGTATGGCTGACCGATGATTTTTTGAAAATGCCGGTAATGATGAAATCGAAAGTGCTGGTCGGTTCCATTTCGGCGGAACTGACCGGTTATAACCTGGGTGAAATCAAAGAATTTTAATCAAGTATGCATGATAAACAGGATAAATTCCCGTTAATCGATTTACGACGGGTGAAGCGTTATGCTATCTCAGAGCGATTGAATAAAACCCGAATCTCAGATTTGGGGAAACCGCTGACCGGTAAGAAAGCGCCCCGGGAATTTTTTGCCTCTCTGCCGCGTTTTTTGAAAGCCCGCGAGCTTAACGAGTTCATGGCTCTGGTTATAAAAGCCCGTCGCAACAGGTTACCTTTTCACCTGTTGATGGGTGCCCATATCATAAAAGTCGGTCTGGCGCCGGTTACTATTGATTTGATGAAACAAAAGATTGTTACCGGTGTTTCCTTCAATGGAGCCGGTCTTATACATGATATGGAACTGGCTTTTTTTGGTGGTACTTCTGAAGATGTTCAGTCCGGCCTGGCTGACGGCAGTTTTGGCATGGTCCGGGAAACCGGGGAGCTTTTCGGTGAGGTTGTCAAGCTGGCGGCACAGAAGGACATTGGCCTGGGGCGGGCCGGAGGTCTTTATATAAACCGGATGAAAGCCCCTTATCACCGGGTATCGATTTTTGCCGCCGCGGAGAAAATGAATATTCCCGTCACGGTCCATATCGGCATTGGCACTGATATTGTCAATCAACACCCGGATTTTGATGCGGCTATGGCGGCCGAGGCTTCTTATAAGGACTTTCGCCTTCTCGCTGCGATTTGCAGCCGGATTGACCGGGGCGGGGTAGTGGCTAATATCGGTTCGGCGGTAATTTTGCCGGAAGTATTTTTAAAAGCTCTGACTGTGGCAAGAAATGTCAACCCGGGTAAAAGCCGGTTGACCACCGCTAATTTCGATATGCTGGAACATTATCGGCCACGGGTCAACATCGTCAGCCGCCCGACTCATAAAATCGGCCGGGGTTTTGATTTCCGCGGTCATCATGAGATAATGATTCCGCTTCTGGCCTGGGGGCTGAAAGCAGGTTTCAAATCATAAGTAACAACTGGAGTATGTGTAATGGCTAAATTGGTGGAATGCGTACCAAATTTTTCCGAGGGTCGTCGCCCCGAAGTTATCGACGCTATCTGTAATGCTATCACGGCCGAAGACGGCGTAATCCTGCTCGACCGGGAGATGGATGCCGACCATAACCGGGCGGTTGTAACTTTCGTCTGTCATCCCGATAAGGCGGTTGCCGCCGCTTTCCGCGGTTATCAGAAAGCCGCTGAACTTATCGATATGGCCACGCATCACGGGGAACATCCCCGCATGGGCGCCTGCGATGTCTGTCCCTTTATTCCTATTTCGGATATGACTATCGAGGATGCCGTCGAACTGGCCAACAAGCTGGGGAAAAGAGTCGGCGAGGAACTTCAGATTCCCGTTTATCTTTATGAAGATGCCGCTACTTCTCCGAAAAGAAAGAATCTGGCCAATGTCCGCTCCGGCGAGTACGAGGGTATCCGTGACAGCATCGAAATCGATCCGTTAAGAGTGCCTGATTACGGTCCGGCCAGAATGAATCTGAAAGCCGGTTCTACCGCTATCGGAGTGCGTTTCCCTTTAATAGCCTTCAACGTCTATCTGGACACCGACAAGAAATGGATTGCCGATAAAATTGCGGATGCGATTCGAAGCTTAAAAGGCGGTTATCGTTTTGTCAAAGCCCTGGGGTTCGAAATTAAAGAACGCAACCAGGTACAGATTTCGATGAACCTGGTCAATTATACTAAAACCCCGATTTTCCGGGTGTTTGAAACCATAAAGTGCGAAGCCGCCCGCTATGGGGTCAACGTAACTTCTTCGGAAGTGGTCGGTCTTTTACCGAATGATGCTATTGTCGATGTTGCGGATTTTTATCTTCGCCTGGAGAACTTCTCCAAAGCCCAGATTCTTGAAGAAAAATTAAAAACGGCCATGGAAGGCGGTCAAGCCGGTGGGGATAGTTTCTATGATGAGGTTGCTTCCTCGAGCCCGGCGCCCGGCGGTGGTTCGGTAGCGGCTTCTGCCGGAGTCCTGGCTGCCGCGCTGACGGCCATGGTCTGTCGTCTGACGGTGGGTAAAAAGCAATATAAAGAAGTTAAAGAGGAACTTTCCGGTATTCGGGATAAAGCCGATGCCCTGCGCAAGGAATTAACCCGCCTGATAGACGAGGATAAGGACGCCTTTAACGCTGTCATGGCGGCTTTTAAGATAGCCGGTCCCGAGAAAGACGACGCGGTCCAGAAAACCACGCAGCGGGCGGCTGAGGTTCCCCTGACGGTTATGAAAAAAACGCTGGAGGTTCTCAACCTGACACTGGTGGTCGCTCACAAGGGAAATGTCAATTCCATCTCTGATGTCGGGGTGGCAGGCCTGATGGGACAGGCGGCGATTGAAGGGGCCGGTTACAATGTCCGGATAAACCTGGCATCGCTCAAAGATGAAATTTTTATAAAAAAACTGTCGGACGAGGTATTGGAAATTAGAAAAAAAGGAGAACAACTGGCGGCGAATATCAAGAATATAGTGGAAACCAGGCTTCAGCAATAATGGAAAAACATATCGACTTACATATTCATACGATTTATTCCGATGGTCTTTGTGGTGCTGCCAGGCTTTTGGAAATTGTCCGGCGGGAAAACCTGGCCGCTTTTTCGATTACCGACCATGATACCATTGACGGTTACCTGGAAGTATATAAGCTTCTCGATAAATTCGACCCCGAACTGGTCCCGGGAGTGGAAATATCGGCCCGCGTGGACGATGATGAGTTGCATATTCTGGGTTATCTGTTCGACCCGAGTGATAAGAAACTTAATTATGCACTTGGTAATTTTCAGCGTAAGAGGGAAAAAAGAGGGCAGCTGATAGTCGAAAAATTGAATAAACTCGGTCTTGACCTTTCTTTCAAAACAGTCATGGAAAAAGTAACCGGGACGGTTATCGGTCGCCCGCATATAGCGGAAGCCTTGTATAAAAGCCGCATGACCGGCAGCTACCAGGAAGCGTTTGATAAATATATTGGCAACAGCGGTCCGGCTTATGTGCCCAAAACCGCGATGCCGCCCGCCGAAGCCATCGGTTTAATCCACCAGGCCGGGGGAGTGGCGATGCTGGCCCATCCTCTAATTGGAGATATGATCAGGTATCTGGATATGCTTTTAGCCCTGGGTCTGGATGGAATCGAAGTCTATCATTATTCGCATAACCGTGAAAACATTGCTTTTTTAAATAAAATTGTCGATAAGTATGGTCTGGTTGCCGGTGGCGGTTCGGATTTCCATGGCCGGTCAGGTCAAAACTGTACCGTCGGTTCGATGAAAGTTCCTTATGACATCCTGGATAATTTAAAATATAAGTTGCTGCAAAGACGAGGTATAAATTGAGAAAATTTGTTTTGACTATAATGATTCTTTTACCCGGTCTGCCGCTGTTGGTGCCGGCCGAGGAACTTTCCCGCGAAGCACAGATTAATATTATACGTAATTACATGCGGGTAACCGGTCAGCGGCAGAAAATTCCGGTGGCTTTCGCCCTGCAAGAAGAAGAACCGTTGGTTCCCGTGAAATGCGGTACTGCGGCGATGCTTGATTTTGTCCAGAACCGGGATAAAATCGACCGGGCATTAATGATGTCCCTGGGAGCGGAGCTTTTCGTACGCCCGAATCTTGACCTTGTTTACGACAGTCCCGGGGGTTATTTCAAAATTCACTACACCAAAACAGGTCCGGATTCGGTTTACCGGGCAAGTGTGGATTCGGACTTTGACGGCGTGCCCAATTATGTCGAAAGCGTCGCCCTGATTGCCGATTCGGTATATAACCATATAATTAATATCCTGGGTTACCCGGAACCTCCCAGCGACGGTTTCTATAACGGCGGCGGGGACGATAAGTATGATATTTACCTTAAAAATCTTGACGGTCAGGCTTACGGGCTGGATTATCCTGATTCGACATACATTGGTCCCGGACTGAGACAAGCCACCTCGTTCATCGTGATGGATAACGATTATTATGAGTTTTATGTCTGGGACGAATACAACAATAGAGTCTATCTGTACCGTAACCGTCCGCTGGACGCTATCCGGGTGACGATGGCGCATGAATTCTTCCATGCCGTCCAGTTCGGGATTGATTTTTTGGAATCGGAACTTGAACCCCTGGGAAATAACGTTTACATAACAAAGCGCTACTGGATGGAGATGTCGGCAGTGTGGATGGAAGAAGAAATCTATGATAACATCAACGACTATTACTATTACTTACCCTATTTTTTCTATTTCCCCATGACCTCGCTTCAGCAATTCAACAGTTACTCCGACCCCCATCCTTATGCTTCCGTGGTTTTTCCCATCTTCCTGTCGGAGACTTACGGGCGGGATATTATCCGGGATATCTGGCTGCGCTGCGGTGAACTTGGCCGGGGACCGCACTTTTTTATCGCAGCCCAGGAGAAAATTGATTCCGCCAGTGAGGGCGCGGCAAGCTACGCCTCGGCTTTTCGTGATTTCGCCCTCTGGAACTATTTTACCGGGCCAACGAGGGCTTACCAGGCACCGGCCGGGATTGGTTACCCGGAAAGAGCCAATTATCCCGCTATCCCGGCTGACTCGATTGATGACCAGTCGGTGTATCCGGCATTCGTTTACAGTAAAAGTAATCCCTATCGTCCGGAACATAATGCCGCTGTTTACCTGAGATTCACCGAAACCCGCACTATTCATAAGAAATATTGGGTATGCAACGAGGGGTCCTGGGAAATTACCTGCCGGGATACCAGTGTCATTCTTTCGGATACTATTGTCTGCGATTCGGTCGACTGTGCCGCATTCGGCTGTAATATCTTCAGACAATGTGATTCCCTGGCCTGCGATTCCTTTTATTGTGATACCATCATGGCTCCGCTGGATACCACCATCACTATCTGTACCCAGGCCCGGTGCACCGACTCGACAAAAGTGACCAGGTATGACGTCTACGATAAAGTCGATTCCACCATGCTGATTTCTCTGGGTTATGATTCGCTGTCTCAGCCCTGGGGTTTAAGTGTGGTCTATCAGCTGGATGAGTATCCTGATTCATTTTTCGTTGTATCTTATCTCATGACAACGGCACCGAATCGGCTTAATAACTTTTTCTACGAAACCTATCTTCCGGATAAGTATCGTTCCATCACTTTTATTGCCACCCCGGCGTCGACCGACATACTCCGATACAAGCCGAGGGAGACCATGCTGTTCGGTTACTGGGTGCCGGAAGAAGGCGAGCTCGACAGCTCGTTGATTGATATACCGGCTGCCGTTTTGTATTCCTACCCGAATCCGGCCGTGATATCGGAAATGACCACTGACAGCATCATTTTCCGTTTTCAGGTACCAACCGACTCGACCAGTTTCACGACCGAGGTTAATCCTAAAATGGTGGTGGATATTTATACGATTGCGGGA
Organism: Candidatus Zixiibacteriota bacterium; assembly: GCA_028715215.1. GTDB lineage: Bacteria > Zixibacteria > MSB-5A5 > GN15 > FEB-12 > JAFGNW01. The sequence goes on along the minus strand of JAQUSF010000069.1, from coordinate 7,507 downwards.
GAATATATTAAAACGGTGGAAAAAATTGTTTACGAAATCGACCGTCTGGGAATTGCCGAAGTCGGCTGGGATATGACCACGGCGAACGGCCGCCAGGTGGCTTCGGGAGTGTATCTCGCCTATGCGCGGTTATTCTCCGACCGTCTGCATACGTATTCCCAGAAACGGAGTATCCTGGCCGAGGATAAAGTCAAGGTAGCCATAATCCGATGAGTGACAGTCTGCGACGCATAACCAGGATTGCCATGCTTGCCGCCCTGATTTATGTCCTCTCCTGGGGAACATCGTTCCTGCCCAATATCAATTTGATTTTTTTTATCGTTTTCACTGCCGGCTTTCTGTGGGGAGCTAAAGCGGGTATTCTTGTCGGGGTGGTCGGTATGGGTCTCTGGACGACTTTCAATCCTTATGGTCTCGCCGACTTTGCCATGATGCTGGCCCAGGTGGTTGGAATTTCATTCAGCGGAGTCGTCGGCTTTTTTTTTAGAAAAGTCCCGGGGCTGAACCGTGATATAAGGTTCTTTCTTATCGGTCGTTTAATCATCGCGGCTTTTTCCTGTACCCTGTTGTTTTTTTTACCGGTGAGTCTGGTTGATGCCTGGATTTATCAGCCCTTCTGGCCACGTTTTTATACCGGGATGCTCTGGGGACTGGTCTCGCTGGCCGCCAATACCGTGATTTTTCCGTTGCTTTTTCCCGTCACCGGTTATTTATATGAACGGGAGAAAAAGTTTTCATGGTGAAACGTCTGCTTGTTATAAGCCTGATATTACTGGGCGGCGCCGTTTTCGCCGAGGAACCCGATAGTTCGGATATAAAAACCGACCATTCCGGAGATTCCTTGTTCCTGCCCCACGATTCCCTCGCCCCGGCGGATACGCTCAACGAAGCGCAGAAAGCGGAAGCTCTTTTCATGGAGCGTTATAAAAAATATAAAAGGGAGCTGAAAAAAGCCGCCGAACCTCAGTTCAGTTATTTTGACAGCTTGAAGGTTTATTTTACTTCGCCGCGCCTTAACCTTCGTTCTCAAATAGACCGTTCTTTCTATCATGACGCCGGGGATTATTTCCGTTTTGACCCCGGCTACTTTGTTCTCGAGAGTCAGAACACCCCGGTGCGCAAGACGGTTCAGCCTTTCGGTATGACCGGTGACCGTCTGAATATTCTGGTAAACGGTCATCAGTTGAAACCTTTTGAACATGTGCCGGAACCGGATGGTCTTATCGACCTCAACGATATTCCTACCGCACTCGATCACGAGGTATATATTTTGCCGGGACCGGCCGGCGCCCTGCTGGGCGGGGAACAGATGGTGGCAACTCTCCTGACGTTTCCTGAAAAGAAGGACACTGTCGAGACAAAAAGCACTTTCCTGGTGGACAAGGGAACCTTCGGTTATTCGTATGCGCGGGGTCGTTTTTCCAAGAAATTCGTTCGGGGCCGCACAATTGATATGTCCATCGGGTACCGTAATGCCGACGGGGCTTTTTATGGCAGTGGCGATGATGCTTATCATTATTACGGCGACTTTTATTTTCCCTTCCGGGAGACTTACGGTTTAAAAGTTACCGGTCAGCTTTACCGCCGTACGGGAAACTTATGGTATCGTCCGGAGCTGGGCGGCGGGTATATCGAGCGCGACCGTTTTGACCGTACCGCCCGCCTTTCCCTGTTTTCGATGAATGAACCTCGTACTCGTAAGTTTGAAATCGCATACGAGCATAACCGCCAGGGTTCTGATATAAACAGGTATTATCGGGGGCGTTTTAATCTTACCGGACATGCGCTGACAGCCACCCGGGAATGGGTGAGGGATAACTATCTGTTTAAGACGGTTTTGTCCGGGAATTACCAGGAATATGACGACGGTTATGATAAATTCAGGCGCTATTATGCTTCGACCGCATTCAATATAGCCCGGCTTGCGAAAGGCTGGCGTTATGCCTTTCAGGCCGGTGCCAGGCAGGTGGAGGAATTCGGATTGTTACCGTTTGCGGCCGGTCTTTTTTTCCGTGATTCCGACCGCTGGTTGTTCATGTTCTCCGGCGGTTTTAATAACCGGGCGCCTTCCCTGATGGAACTTAACCTGCGCCGCCAGGCGGTTTCCCTTTACAGGCAGTTCACCGGTGATTATACCGATGAAGGCAATAAGGGCTTGCTGACCGAGAAACAATTGGTCGGTAACGCCACTCTCCAGTGGGGCTCCACTGATAATAATCTGGGGCTTTCAGTTACCGGGGGCAGGATTTTCGACGGTATCGACTGGCATTACACTCTTTCTTCGGATAAAATATCCCTGGCTTTTAAGCCGGTTAACGGGGATATTAATTTTGTCAATACCACCCTGTCAGCTAAGATGCGCCTGAAGGATTTTATATGTTTTTACGGCGGCGCGGCGTATCACTTTTTAGATTATGATAAGTTCGAAGACAGGGCTTACACACCGGAATACCAGGCTTTTTCCGGCATGGAGTTGCACCTGTTCTGGTCCCGGAAACTGATTGATCTTTTTGCATATGGTGAAATGGTCTATGTCGGCCCGTATGATGGTTATGTTCAGAGGGATATCGGTAATGTGGTTCTCAATGCCAAGCTTTCTTTTCGCATGGGGTCTTTCCGGTTTCATTACGTGATTCAAAATGTCGTTGCGACACAGTACAACGCCCGCGACTTCTATGTTTTCCTCGGAAGATACGGTTATTACGGTTTTACCTGGGATTTTATCGATTAAACCGCCGCGCAACTTGACAGTTACGCGGTTAAACTTATATTGGTGAAATTATGGAATTGAAACTTACCCGTGAACCGGCCTACCGGATGGTCGTGGAAAAAATCGGTGTTAACAATCTGTTAAAACATATTCTGGCGGTTGAAGCCGGCATGCGGCGGCTGGCGGAGTATTTCCGTGAAGATATCGAATACTGGGGTCTGGTCGGCCTCGTCCATGACCTGGATTACAACGAGACTAAAAACGATGAAAAAAGACATACTTATCTTACGGCACAATGGCTGGAGCCTTATGATTTACCCGAAGAAATGCTCTATGCCATCCATGCTCACCCCGGTCATGTGCCCTGCCGAACCCGTCTGGATTGGGCGCTATACACGGTGGACCCGACCACCGGTTTTATCGTCGCCTGTGCTCTGATGCATCCGGACAAGAAACTGGCGGTCATCGATGCCGATTTCATGCTGCGGCGTTTCAAGGAAAAGAGATTTGCCGCCGGTGCTTCCCGGGAAAATATGGCGGCCTGTTCGTATCTGGGACTCGAACTGGACCGCTTTTTGATGCTGGTCCATGAGGGCATGATGACCATCTCCAGCGAGC
>JAQUSF010000069.1:0-4169 GCA_028715215.1 Candidatus Zixiibacteriota bacterium | reverse complement strand
CTTATAGCCCCATCGTTATTCCCATGGTACAAGAGACTAAGGTTTTAAGAAAAGATGTTATCGGCTGGGCGCTGTACGATTTCGCCAATACCATCTATTCCATGAATATCGTTTCCCTTTACCTTAAAAGATATCTTGTTGAGGACTTAAAATACGACGACCGCTATTTTGATATTCCCTTTTCCCTGTCCATGCTGGCGGCGGCAATAGTATTACCTGCTCTTGGAGCCCTGTCGGATTATTCCGTCAGAAAGAAAATCTTCCTTTTTTTGTTCACTCTCAATTGCTGCCTGGCTGTGGGCTTGATGGCGCTGGTGCCGCCGACTTTTATCCTGGCCGTCATCCTTCTTTTTATAATCGCCAATTTTTCCTACGAAGCGGGTCAGCCGTTTTATAACGCTCTGCTTTATTCGGTGGCTGAAGGACCGCAGGCTCGCTTCATCTCCGGTATCGGGGTTTCCCTGGGTTATGTCGGCTCCATTGTCGGTATGATACTGGTCCTGCCGTTTGTCACCGGTTCTTTTTTTTCCTTTGATTTAACTTTCCTGAAAGGCTGGGGGAAACCCGGTGCTTTTATACCCACCGCTGTCCTTTTTATGCTTTTTGCTCTGCCGTTATTTTTGTGGGTGAAGGAATCCAGGATGCACCTTTCCCGCAAAATCAGTTTTTTTGAGGCTTACCGCGATATCTGGAAGAGTTTGAGAGATACCCGTAAATACCCCGGGGTGCTTCGCTTTTTAATCGCCGATTATTTTTTTGAAGATGCGGTGACCACGGTTATTTTGAATATCGGTCTTTATGGTTCGGTGGTACTTGGTCTGGCCGACCGGGAATTAACACTCTTTCTGGTTATTTCTACTATCAGTGCCGTGGTCGGCTCCTTTGTCATCGGGAAAGCGGCGGTAAACTTTCCCTTGAAAAAAATGATACAAATAATAGTTACCGGTTGGGTGGTTACCCTGGCTTTATTCGTACTGACGGATAATATGGTTGTGGTCTGGGTCCTCGGTTCACTGGTGGGGATACTGCTCGGCGGTCTGTGGACGACTACCCGGCCGATGCTGGCTGAAATGGTGCCCCGGGCGGAACTGGGGCGGTTTTTCGGGTTGTTTTCACTTTCGGGCCGAGCGGCGGCGGTACTGGGACCGCTTATATGGACTACCGTGGTATATATGTTTCGAACGGATAGTTGGCCGGGTCGGCTTGCTTCGGAATTTTTTATGATTGATAGTTCAACACTGCATAAATTATCATATAAGCTGGCGGTCGTATCCCTGGTGGTGATGCTTCTTCTGGGACTTTATATATTCCGAAAGATACCGGCACCCGTACGGAAAGGTTTTCATGAGTCATAAATTCGGCAACTGGTACAGCTACAGCGGAGTGGTTCATATCCACACGAACGCTTCGGATGGGACTAAACCTATAGAGGAAATAATCGCTATCGGCAGAGAAAGCGGACTTGATTTCATGATGTTTGCCGACCATATGACGCTCGTACACCGCGATAACGGCCATGAGGGTTTTTACGGCAAGACTCTGGTGGTGATAGGTTATGAACATAATGATGCGGCGGATAAAAATCATTATCTGATCTTTGGTGCTCCGCGGGTTTACCCGGCTCAGATGACCGCCAGGGAGTATGTGACCGCGGCTGCGGCGGACCGGGCTCTGGGTATCGTTGCTCATCCCGATGAAAACCGCAGCCGGATGGGACGTTATCCGCCTTATCCCTGGACGGAATGGCATGTCCGGGATTTCCAGGGATTGGAATTGTGGAACCAGATGTCGGAATGGATGGAAAAATTAACGCCTTTAAATCATATGAGCATGGCCCTGTCACCGCGTAAATCGATGGTCGGCCCGACCGAGCGGGTTCTAAAAATATGGGACGAACTAAATATCAAAGGCAGATATGTGGGACTGGCCAGCGTTGATGCCCACGCTTTCCCGATAAAATTGGGACCCTTCACGGTTCGGATATTTCCTTACAAAGTGCATTTTAAAACACTCAGGACACATATCCTGCTGACTGAGCCCCTGGCGGACGTTTTTGAAACTGCCCGCGAACAGCTTTATGGTGCTTTTCGCGACGGCCGGGTGTTCTTTTCAAACATGCGCTGGGGTAAGGCGGATAATTTTGAATTTTACGCTACCAACAGTAATAATGAAGTAACTGTCTCCGGGGGGACAATAGAGCACCACCCGAACACCCGGTTACTCGCCCGGTTGCCTTCCCGGGCCAAAATTAAAGTTATCGCCAACGGTGAAGAAGTTCTGGACACTGTAGCCGATGAATTAGATTATGAGGTGAAACAAAAAGGGATTTACCGCCTTGAAGCCTGGAAGAAAAAAAGAGGCTGGATTTTTTCTAATCATATAAGAATCGGTCAATGAAAGTGAGCACTAACCAGCTGAAAATAGAATTTATCAGATATGAAGTCGAGGAGAAGGATAAAAAACCGCCGGCTCAGAATAAGTTTGTTTTTCTGTTGAACCGGGATGTCCTGACAATGGTGGCAGGTCCAATTATCATCTATCCTTATCATGCCGCTTTAATTGATAAGTATTGTCGGGATAATCGGATCCCGTCAGCCTGGATTCACAAACCTGACCTGGTGGAGATTTTCGACCCGCTGGTACAGGTCAAGGGCGGCGGGCACCTGGATATATACCCGGAAAGGCAGGTTATTAATATATATGGTCATTCCACGGCATATGGACCTTTCAGTTCGGATTATATGAAAAGATTTATAACCGAACATCCGTTTTTCGCTCTCTTTTCAGTGCGAGTACGCCTTTAATAAGACAAAAATTGTGATATATTTATCAAACTTTAAGCTACAATTTCTATCCGTTAAATTCTTCTTCTGTTTATAATAATATGGAAATTAGTGAGTTAGAAATTCATATAAGGTTTAGCATAATTCTGTGCTTTTTTAAAGATTACCTTATTTTCACAAAAAAATGTTGACTTTAAGGCGTATTATAACTAAAGTTGATGAAATCTTTTTTAAGAACTGATAAATATGTTTGAGACCTTTTACCCGATTCTTTTTCTTTTTGTGTTTGCAGTTTTTCTGGCGGTACTTCTGACGGTGTTTTCAGTGATTTTGGGACGCCGTACCCGGTCCGGTAAAAAAGGGCAGTCTTATGAATGCGGGGTTGAGCCGGTCGGTACGAACAAGGAACCGATTCCCGTGAAATATTTCCTGATCGGTATTTCCTTTATTCTTTTCGATATTGAATTGATTTTCCTATTACCTTGGGCTGTGGTATCAAGGGAGTTGGGGATGTTTGGTTTTATTTCAATTGCTGTCTTTATTGCCCTGGTCATCATCGGCTATATCTACGAACTTGGTAAGGGGGCTTTGAAGTGGGAATAGAAGAGAAGATTCCTGATTCCATAATTTTAACTTCCCTCGATAAACTGGTCAACTGGGCGCACAAACGGTCAATGTGGCCCATGACTTTCGGTCTGGCCTGTTGTGCCATTGAAATGATGTCGGCCAGTATGCCCAATTTTGACCTGGCGCGCTTCGGCATGGAAGTATTTCGGGCTTCACCCCGTCAGGCTGATTTGATGATTGTTTCGGGACGGGTATCACGCAAAATGGCTCCGGTGGTCAAAACCTTATATGAACAAATGCCCAATCCCAAATGGGTAATCGCCATGGGCGCTTGCGCTTCATGCGGTGGAGTATTTAATAACTATGCTGTTGTCCAGGGAGTGGACCGGATTATCCCGGTCGATGTTTACGTTCCGGGATGCCCGCCCCGGCCCGAACAGTTAATTAATGGCATTATGAAACTGTTCGAAAAAGTGGAAAAGGAATCAATCAAGGACAACCGCAAGTGATGGGGTCGTTAGTAGAGTTTCGATATTTCCGGGCATAAAATAATAAATCGAATATCGCTGTCGACTGAGTATGGATTTCGAGAAAGAAATAGAAGCTTTTCTTAAAGAGCGTTTCGGAGATGATATCATCGCCGAGGATTATTTCCGGAAACAGTTATCCTTTATTGTCCGGCCATCGGCGGTTTATGCTATCTGCCAGGCGTTACTTGGCGACGACCGTTTTGAAGTCCGGTTTCTTTCGGATATTACTTCCGTGGACTGGCTGGGACATGCCGAGGAAAAGAAAGGCCGGTTCGAGGTCGTCTATAAC
>JAQUSF010000068.1 GCA_028715215.1 Candidatus Zixiibacteriota bacterium | reverse complement strand
TGCTATATCGCTACCGCGCGAGGTTAAAAATGAACTCCAGGTCAGTCAGGATTTTCAAAATCTCCTCGTATTCGTTCCGCGTAATCACCAGCCGCCGCTTTAAAAGTTCCCCTCCTTCACGACCCTTGCGAAATTTCTTGAAATAACTCTCGATATTTTCCTGCGGCGACAGAGCCCTGTCCAGTTCTATCTTCAGCGGCTTATGGGATTCGCTGAAGACGTCCTTGACCGTCACTTCAGTCATCCCCTTTTTCAGAATATCCATATTTATTTTCAGCAGTTCGCCCATTTTGCGATAAATTTCGTAATTGCCCGCTTCTTTCAAGTCCTGTTCGAGCTTGGGAAGGCGTTTCTGCAACCGCCGGGCTGCCTGTTCGACCGCCGTTATTATTTTCTTTTCTTCGTCGGCTTCTTCCACCGAGACCTGGCGACGGCTCGCCATCGCCATTACCGCCAGCGATAAAGTCTTGAACTTCTCCGGCTCACCATCAACACTTCTTAACCTGAACGGATATACTTCCGGGGAATGCCGCACCGCGTAAAGATAACCCGGCGATACGCCGTCAAAGTGCCCGGCAACTCCCTTTACCACCTCTGCCAGCATCTCCAGCGCCTGGCTGTCAAAACTTCTGATGTCGGCCTGGTCCAGACCGGCCCGCCTGGCTGTCTCCACCGCCAATGTCCGATTGAACCCGAGGACATTCTTCTCCAACAGGAACGCCGCCGTTGTCGGCTTTTCGATTTTCCCGATTATTTTTTCAAGCCCGCTCGATGTTACCTTGAACGGGTTCAAACCCTCCAGTGGCGGCGGCGGTTGATACCGGTCGCCCGCGGTGTATTTCCGGTTACGAAGCGTAGCCTGTAAAATACTGCTTTCATCCGTCAGCCAGATATTACCGTTTACTCCCAGCGCCTCGAAAATAACCGTCTGCCCCTTGCCGTTTTTGACCGTGCTCATTTTCACCAGGCGGTCGAAACCCCACTGCTCGAAAGCCGTAACTTCCGCCCCGTCAAGACCGAAAATTGGCCAGGGTTTTTCACGAGTCGTTATATCTACTTTAGACGCCGGGACATAATAAAATCCAAAACCGGCCGGATGATAACTGAATACCAGCGCCATCAGCGACTTGCCTTTTATCTTTAAGTAAAAATAAGCCGTACGCTCCTTTTTATAAAAAGCGGTTTTTACAATAACAGCGCTGTCGACCCGCTCGGCTGTTAACTCCGCAACCAGGTTTTTTATGTGAAGAGCAGTCTGCATGGCTGTATTATAGGTAACTTTATGTTACAAAACAAGTTTTCCGAACATTAAATTTTTGTTTTTTGCTGTCAACTTATAAAAAGGGGGGAACTTATATTTCTGAATAATGTTACAGTCTTAACCACCCTGAGGGGGCTGGGGTGGTAAATTTCATCAGGCTATCATCAGGGAAAGACCTCGGGTTAGACAACTCGGGATATAAAAAAGGCGGAGCCAGGACGGCTCCGCTTTTTTGCTTTTTTTATGTTTAAATTGTTTTATTTTTTAATGAATAATTTGAAAATTACTAATTAAAAAAACATATGTCTGTACCAACAATTCGCAAAGCTGTTGAGACCGATATCAAAGCCCTCTGCCGTTTATACTACGCTTTCCATGAATTTCATGTCGCCGGTGTCCCCGACCGCCTTGTCACTTTAGGCCCCATAGAAAAATTCGATTGCTCGCAACTTATCACCGAATTGAAAAAAATCCTTGAAAACCCTTATGCCGAAATTTTCGTTGCCGAAATGGACGACCATATTATAGGCCTGGCAGAAATCTATATACGCGAAGACGAACCCAATCCTCAACGGGTCGCTTACCGTTACGGCCACCTTCAAAGTCTCATGGTAAACCCTGAATACCAGGGACGTAATATCGGCAAACTTCTGGTTAGCACAGCCGAAAATTGGGCACGAAAAAAAGGCGCCGTCGAAACCCGGCTCGATACCTGGGAATTTAAAAGCGACCCGATAAAATTCTATGAAAAATGCGGCTACCGGACCATTCGCCGTAGAATGGTGCACCCGTTCAAATAAAAACCACCGGCCTTACTTCCCGCCGAACATTATACCGAACAATATCCGAAGGTCCGGGATATCACCGATACCGAACCTGGCCTCGAGATTGTAAAAACCGGTATTTTTCATAGGCAAGCGTAACCCGGCGGTAATCGTGGCACCTATTTCCGTATCCGATCCTCCATGTTCGGCATCCCAGTAGGTTAAAGTCGGTCCCGCGGCGGCATAGAAAGCGAAAGATGAATTTGGTGGTTTCAACAGCATGAGAATATCGGCATTGAACGCGAAGGTGCTTACATTATCGCCGGTGCCGTAATCGATACTGGGGGCAAACCGGGCAATTTTCATAAACTCACCCAGCAGTGCCTGCCCACCTACCACAAACTGGTCGGGATTACTGCCATAACCGGCCCGAACACCATAACCGTTGGAGCCGGCAAAAGCTGATACCGTACCTATAAAAGTGAAACATAAAACCGAAAATAACAGAAACAACTTTTTCATAAACTTAATCCTTTCCGTTGTCACCCGCTTATTTTTGAAGTGAACAACTTATTAGAGTATATAGCCTCATTCAAAAAAACAATCATTGAGTTTTTTATACTATAATAATATGTCAGAACAAGAATAAATAAAACAAAATTTTAAAATTAAAGCCGTCAGGGATAGTTTTGTAGGTCGAAACCCTTGCGGTTTCGACAATTTATTTTATGAATGTCGAAAGTACAAGACTTTCGACCTACAGAGACTTTCGACAAATTTTACATGCGCTGTCAGGAATCCTTCCTGACAGCTTATTCTACTTCGCCTTCAAATTCGGGTTAATCATATTCTCCGGGCGGACTTTGGCATCGAACTCCTCCGCCGTCAGTAAACCCAGCGCTACCGCCGCCTCTTTGAGCGTGCTGTTATCGGCATGCGCTTTCTTGGCGACTTTGGCGGCGTTATCATATCCGATATGCGGGTTGAGCGCCGTTACCAGCATCAGCGAATTGTTCAAATTCTTCTTGATATTGACTTCATTGGGTTTGATGCCAACCGCGCAGTGTTCGTTGAACATCTCGCAGGCATCGGCAAGCAGGCGAATCGACTGCAACAGGTTGTAAATCATCACCGGTTTAAAAACATTGAGCTCAAAATTTCCCGAGGAGCCGCCGATATTAACCGAAACATCATTACCAATCACCTGCGCGCAAACCATGGTCATCGCCTCCGGCTGCGTCGGATTGACTTTACCGGGCATAATCGATGAACCGGGTTCGTTAGCCGGGATAATAAGCTCGCCGATACCGCAACGTGGTCCCGAAGCCAGCCAGCGGATATCATTGGCTATTTTCATCAACGAACAAGCCAGTGTTTTCATCACCCCCGAGGCTTCGACAATAGCATCATGGGTTGCCAGAGCCTCAAACTTGTTCGGCGCTGTGATAAACGGTTTGCCGGTCAGCCTGGCAATAGCCGCGGCGGACTTGACGGCAAAATCAGGATGCGTGTTCAACCCCGTGCCGACCGCCGTCCCGCCCAGCGCCAGAGGATATAACCGCTTGAGACAATCATTGATACGTTCCAGCCCCAGAGTCAATGCGGCGGCATAGCCGGAAAATTCTTGCCCCAGTGTCAGGGGCGTGGCATCCATGAGATGCGTCCGGCCAATCTTGATAATATGATTAAATTCGCCGGCTTTTTTCTTCAGAGTATCCCGAAGCTGACCGACCATCGGAATCAAACGCCGGTGCATTTCCTCAACCGCCGCGATATGCATGGCGGTAGGAAAGGTGTCGTTCGAAGACTGGGCTTTGTTGACATCGTCATTGGGATGAACCGGTTTCTTGGAGCCCATCACACCGCCCGCCAGCTCAATCGCCCGGTTGGAAATTACCTCGTTGGTGTTCATGTTGGTCTGCGTCCCCGAGCCGGTCTGCCAGATGACCAGCGGGAAATGTTCATCCAGCTTGCCGTCGATAACTTCATCAGCCGCCTTAACAATCAAATCGCCCTTTTCCCTTGGTAATAAACCCAGTTCCATATTGACCAGCGCGGCGGCTTTTTTCAAAATCCCCATAGCTCTTATCAGTTCCCGCGGCATGCGCTCGCCGCCGATTTTAAAATGATGCAGCGAACGGGCTGTCTGGGCGCCGTAATACATGTTAGAGGGTACTTTTATCTCGCCCATTGAATCGGTTTCAATACGATATTCCATGTTAGCCTCCTTATTCGGTTTATTATTTCTGCCGGGTTCCGGCCGCCGGAACGGAAAGAGCCTGGCAGGATTTATCATCTTGATTGTGGGATTAAATATATGCTTTTGGGCGGTAAGCTCAAGTACGAAGTAACATATTTTGTGAAAAAAATAATTTTCCCAACCGGGTAATAAGAAAAAAGCATTAAAAAAAACACCGCCTGATATAAAAGCGGTGTTTAATAATTTATATAACTAAGGTTAACGGTTATTCGTAGACGGAGACGCGCTTGCCGTCCTTACCGACCCGTTCGTATTTCACTACCCCGGTGATTTTAGCGAACAGGGTGTGGTCTTTGCCGATACCGACATTATAACCGGGTTTAATCGGCGTACCACATTGACGCACAATAATCGAACCGGCCGTAACGGCCTGACCGCTGAAAACCTTGGTGCCGCGCCGTTGTCCTTTTGAATCACGACCATTGCGCGATGAACCTACACCTTTTTTATGTGCCATAATAACCTCAACAGTAACTTATTTTCAGTTTAACGGGGGGGGACTGTAACCACCGCCCCTTTATTAAAAAAAGCCACAAAATATAATAAAAATACCAAATTAGGCAAGAGAAAAGATAATTATTTATATAACAACAACTTATCACCACAAAGAAGGTCGGGGCGGTAACCCCGACCTTCTCTTTACTATCAATTAAAAAAAACTCCGTCAGGTGACTTTTTCTTCTCTATTGTTATTATTAGCTTGCACCGGTTTCTCAATCGGATTGAAAGTGAATAAAAGTTTTTCCGTTGTGGCCCCGATAACCAGGTCCAGGTCGCCGGCATATTGCCCGCGAAGAATTTCTTCCGCCAGGGGATCTTCCAGATAACGCTGCAGGGCGCGTTTGAGCGGCCGGGCGCCATAAGCCGGGTCATAACCCTTATCAACCAGAAATTCCTTGGCTTCGGGAGTCAAGTTGAAACTGATACCCTTCTCGGCCAGTTGCTTGGCAATGTCCACCACCAGGATGTCAATAATCTGGGTGATATGATGACGGTCAAGCGAATGGAAAATGATTGATTCATCGATACGGTTCAGAAGTTCCGGGTTGAAGAGTTTCTTCAGCTCGTCCTTGATTTTCTTTTTCATATGGTCATAGGACATACTTACTTCGCCGGCATCGAAACCCACTGTCTTTTCATCGCGAAGCTGTTTGGTGCCGATATTGGAAGTCATGATAACCACGGTGTTTTTGAAATCGACTTTCCGCCCGAAAGAATCCGTCAGACAGCCCTCATCGAACAACTGCAGAAGGATATTGAATACATCGGGATGAGCCTTTTCGATTTCATCCAGCAGCACCACGGAATAAGGTTTGCGACGGACTTTCTCGGTAAGCTGGCCGCCTTCCTCATAACCGACATAACCGGGGGGTGCCCCGATTAAACGTGAAACGGCGAATTTCTCCATGTACTCGGACATGTCAATGCGAATCAGCGAGTCGACATCGTCAAAAAGAAAAGTTGCCAGCGAACGCGCCAGTTCGGTCTTACCCACCCCGGTCGGACCCAGGAAAATGAAGGTGCCGATAGGTCGGCGGGGGTCACCCAGTCCGGCCCGTGCCCGGCGAATCGCCTTGGATATAATCCCAATCGCTTCATCCTGGCCGACAATGGTTTTCTTGAGTTCTTCCTCCATTCGCAACAGACGCTGCGACTCCTTTTCTTCCAGTCGGAAAAGAGGAATACCGGTGATTTTGGACAGCACCGTGGCAACATCGTCTTCCGTCAGCGTAATCTTCTCCTGTTCACGGGCTTCTTCCCATTGTTTCTGAAGATGGGCCAGTTTTTCTTTTTCGGCTTTTATTTCATCGCGAAGTTGTGCGGCCGTCTCAAACGCCTGATTCTTGACAGCCGCTTCCTTCTTGCTCTGTAATTCTACGATTCTGTTCTCCGTCTCGGTGAACTCCTCCGGGCGGGTGTAAGTCGAAAGATGAGCCCGCGAACCGGCCTCGTCGATCAGGTCGATGGCTTTATCGGGCTGAAACTTGCCGGAAATATAACGGTTGGACAGGCGCACGGCGGCCCGGATGGCTTCGTCGGAAATTTTAATTTGATGATGCTCTTCGTATTTGGGCCGCAAACCCTCCAGAATAGCAATAGTCGCTTCCTCGGACGGCGGGTCGACCATCACCGTCTGAAAACGGCGTTCAAGGGCGCCGTCTTTCTCTATATATTTACGGTATTCGTTAAGAGTGGTGGCGCCGATACACTTGAGCTCACCGCGGGAAAGAGCCGGTTTGAAAATATTGGAAGCGTCCAGCGAACCTTCCGCTCCCCCGGCGCCGACTATCGTATGCAGCTCGTCAATGAAAATAATTACATCGGTGGAATTGATGATTTCATTCATCACGGCTTTGAGTCTTTCCTCGAACTGCCCGCGGTATTTGGTCCCGGCCACCAGGGAAGCCATATCCAGCGTCACGACACGTTTATTTTCCAGCGTCTGAGGCACGTTGCCGTCCACAATACGTTGCGCCAGACCTTCGACAATAGCCGTCTTGCCCACCCCCGGTTCTCCAATCAGTACCGGATTGTTTTTCTTGCGGCGGGAAAGCACCTGGCAAACCCGTTCAATCTCGTCTTCCCGCCCGATAGTCGGATCCAGTTTCCCTTTGCGGGAAAGCTCGGTCAAATCGCGGCCGAAATGGTCCAGAGCCGGTGTCTTGGTCTTCTTGCGCTTTTTCTTGAATGACGACGGTTTCTCGTTATGAATATTTTTCAGCTCTTCATAAGCTTCTTTATAATCGATCTCATAGGTGGACAGAACCTGTGCCGCCACCCCCTCTTCATCTTTTAAAAGAGCCAGCAGAATATGCTCGGTGTCGATATCTTTCGACTTCAAAGCCCGGGCTTCCTGACCGGAAACCTCAAGGGTCTTTTTGGCGCGGGCGGTAAGCGGCAGCGTGCCCATCGTCATTGTCCCGCCGGAAGGCTGCACCACTTCCTCAATGGCGGTCCGCAAATCATCCATTTCAAGACCCAGGTTGGTAAGGACTTCCACTGCCAGGCCTTCGCCAAGGCGAATGATACCTAACAGAAGATGTTCCGTCCCGATATAATCGTGCTTGAGGCGCGACGCTTCGTCACGGGCATACTCTATTGCTTTTCGGGCGGCTTCTGTAAACATCTCATTCATTCTGTGTCTTTCCTTCTTTTATAAAATATATATAATCATCAACTCTTGAAACACGCTAATGGCCATCGGAGTTCCGCAGTTTTTCCCGGACCATTTGCGCCCGGACAAAATCCAGACGGTTGGTGTCCATTACCTGAGAGTAATATTTCTGAAGGTGCGCCGGCTGAGACAAAAGGAGAACTTCATTTATCAATGCTATATCCAGAAAAGTAATTACTTTCATCGCCTGGCCGAGACGTATGGCGGAAAGCAGGTTCATAACTTCATCGCCGGTCAAAACCCGGGCATTTTTCAGGATCCCGTAAGCCCGCCAGATTTTATCTTCAATCATATCCGCCGCTTCATCGAACAAACGCTGTCGCGCGGTCGCTTCGCCTTCTATTATCTCCCTGGCGGCGGTGGCCACCTGGTTAAGAATTTCCTCTTCCGATACCCCCAGCGTGTTCTGATTAGAGACCTGGAACAGGTTACCCAGAACATCGGACCCTTCGCCGTAAAACCCCCGAACCACCAGTCCCACCCGGGTAATACGGGACAGGACGCTTTCAATTTCCCTTGTCAATACCAGTCCTGGCAGGTGAATTAAAACCGACGCCCGCATGCCGGTTCCGGCATTGGTCGGACAGGACGTCAGGTAACCGAAATCCGGGTCATAGTCAAATTCAAGGTAATGGCCGACTTCGTTTTCGAATCGCATAGCCATCTCATAAGAACCTTTGGGGTCCAGGCCCGGCGCAAGAGCCTGCACCCGCAGATGGTCTTCCTCGTTGACCATTATTGACACCCGTTCATCGGGACTTATAAATAATGCCTTGGTCAAATCACCATTGAGAAAAACCGGTGAGATGAGATGGCGCTCGATAAGAAAATCCCGGTCGAGGTCGTCGATATCCGTGGCTTTATGATATTGTCCCTGGTCCAGCAGCTTGGAACGAGTAATGCACGAGTCGAAATAACTGATAATGCGGTTTTTGGTTTCACTGTCAGCCGTGGTGGGAAATTTACATCCGGCAACATTACGAGCAAGACGCACCCGGGTGGATAAAACCACCTGGGCTTCGTTGCCTTTACCCGATAACCAGGCCGCCGGTGTTTTGGCCATCTCGTCAAACATCGTACTCAACTCTTTATCCCTCAATTTAAATTATCCGCAGTTAAATTTTCCTTTATGGATTTTAACTTATCCCTGATTTCCGCCGCCCGTTCAAATTCCTCGGCATCGATGGCTTTGCGCAGTTCGATTTCAAGACGTTCTTCCTCTTTGACGGGAATAACATCCGTGGAGCCGACCATCTGCGGATTTCTCCCCCGGTGCAACGATGCCCCATGGATCTTGCGCATTATCTGCTCCAGGCGATGCCGGAAGGTTTTATAACATTGTCCGCACCCGAACCGCCCCTGGCGGGTAAAGTCATTAAAAGAAAGGTTGCAGCCGGGACAGACCAGATCCTCCATCATCTCTTCTTTTTTCACCTGGGGCAGATTGCTGGCCAGGCCGGATAGAATCTCCGCCAGAGGAAAGGGCATATTGTCTAAAGGTGAATGAAAACCGCGTTTGGCGGCGCACTCCTTGCACAAAGACAACGATACTTTCTGATTATTGATTATCTGCGTAAGGTGCACTTCGGCATTCCGCTTTTTGCAATCCTGACATAGTTTAGGCAGCATAAATTTCCACCTTATTTATCCTTCATATACTTTCCCGTCCAGTATTCGAAAACGACGGTTGCATTGTCCCGCCAGTTCTTCATTGTGAGTGGCAATTAGAAAAGTTATCGACTTTTCCCGGTTGAGGCTGAAGAGTAAATCATGAAGCTTCCGCCCGGTTGCGAAATCAAGATTTCCGGAAGGTTCATCAGCCAGCACCACCCGGGGATTATTCGCCAGAGCCCGCGCCACTGCGACTCGTTGTTGTTCGCCGCCCGAAAGCTGACCGGGACGATGATATCTTCTATTTGTTAAACCCACCTGCTCCAGAAGGAGTTCCCCGCAACTCGCCGCGTCACCGGGGGTTTGACCGTCCAGGAGCATCGGTATCATTACATTCTCCAGGGCATTAAAATCATCTAAAAGATAATGATTTTGAAACACAAAGCCTACTTTTTTTGTCCGTAATCGCGCTAATTCTTTTTCGGACAAGCCGTCGAATGATGTTTCGCCTATTTTTACCTCACCTCTAGTTGGCCGGTCGAGACCGCCCAGGATATGTAAAAGGGTGGATTTGCCGACCCCGGAAGCTCCCGTTACAACCGCCATATCCCCTTGCCGGATACCAAGATTAACCCCTTTTAATACTGCTATAACAGCCTCCGGTGTCCTGAACTCGCGATGAATATCCAACGCGGTTATTATCTGTTGCCGTTCATCCATGTTAACTAAAAAGTCCTATATATATAATAATTTCGCCACTTTTTAATAAAGTTTTAGTCCAAAACGGTTAAATACCGCTATTGCCGCAATACGTCAATAACTGACAGGCGCGAAGCCTGCGAGGCCGGGTACAGGGTCGCCAGAAAACAGATAAAAACAGTCACTAATCCAGCCAGGATAAAATCCAACAGATGCGTTTCAATCGGCAGATAACTGATGAAATATATATCCGCCGGCAACGATATCAACTGATAGTGATTTTGAATATAAGCAGCCAAAAAAGCCAGCAGCCAGCCGCAGACAATTCCGCCTAATCCCATCAGCAGTCCCTTATAAATAAAGATCTTGAGTATCTGACCCGGCGTCGAACCCATGGTTTTTAAAATACCTATTTCCGCCCGTTTCTCCATCACCAGCATCACCAGGGTGGAAATAATCGAAAAAGCCGCCACCAGTACAATCAGGATAAAACCCAGAAAAAGAATTTTTTTCTCGATGGCTATCCAGGAAAAAAGATTTTTATGAAGAATATTCCAGGGTACGATATCATATTCCCGACCCAGGACTTCATCAATAACCGGGGCGATTTCAGAAGCCCGGTAGATATCCGTCAGTTTCAGGTGTATGGCGGTAACCGCGTCGCCGGTTTTAAACAGTTGCTGGGCATCAGCCAACGAAATATAAGCCAGCTGTGCATCGAATTCATACATCCCGGTTTCAAAAATTCCCGAAACATAAAACTTGGCCACCCGGGGGCGGGTGTTTTTATGTAAATCCTCGCCCTTCAGAGAATATAAGACAACCGACTCACCCAGGAAAACACCCAGCCGTTCGGCTAAATCCGAACCCAGTAAAATCCCCGGGATAGTATCGCCGTCATCAACGACCGGGTCAAAATCATAATCTCCCGCTACGATATCCTTGGCTATATTGGCGGTCTTTTTTTCCATATCCAGGTCAATCCCGCGCAGAATTATCCCGTCGCCTTCGGAAACCGAGGAAATCGCCGCCTTGTAGTAAATAAACGGCGAAGCCGCCACCACCCCCTCGATTTTCTCTATGGAATCAATCAGCCGGTTATAGTTTTCAATCAGGTAACCGCGCATGGGAAAAATCGTAATATGCGAGGTGGTGCCCAGAAGCCGGGTACGGATTTCCTTCTCGAAACCGTTATGCATCGACATGACAAAACAAACCACCGCCACCCCGAGAGTCACTCCGACCAGCGTAATCCAGGTGGAAACCGAGGTAAAATAGCGCCCCGATTTAAAATAGCGCCGGGCTATGAAACTTTCAAAAGACATTAAAAAACCGCCTTAATCCAAAATTATTAACCCGTTAAAATACAATTAATTATACCATGGCTGTCAAGTCCAAAGCAATCATTTTAAAACAGGAAATTTATAAATCGATGCGGAGGGCTGAATATTTCAATCCAACACAGAAAATTAGAGCAAGGGAAAATAAACTTATCGGGATAGTAAAAGACCGTTACAGGCTTCCTAATAACTTAACAAAAAAACGATGCACGGCATGAATACCTTTTACCGGTTCGGCGTACATGAGAAGGCACTTGCCGGTTACACATTCAATGCCCAATGCTTCGGCTTTTTGAGCCGCATCGGAAAAATCCGCCCCCCGCTGAAACCAGATGCGTTTGATATTCCTTTCGGCCGCCTCCGTAACGACCTTCTCCGCCTTTTCCGGCTTGACGGAAACAAAGAGGGCATCGACTTCGCCGGGAAGTTCCTTTATTTCGTTGTAACATCTGGTTCCTGAGAAGGTCGGCAGGGTCGGATGCACCGGGTACACCTGGTAGCCGTTATTTTTCAAGGTTCGAAAAGCCGCCGAGCCGAATTTCATATTCGAACGCGACACCCCGACTACAGCGATATTTCTGGAGTTGATAAAATCTTGTATTTTCTGTTCCATGGTAGTTACCTTACATTTTATCCATATATAATAATAGTATTAGTAGTCTGTAGGTTGAAACCCTCGTGGTTTCAACACTGTGTGTGGCGTACGTCCTCGTGCGCCACGACAATTTGTCGAAAGCACAAGGCTTTTGACCTACCCAAAAAATGCTTGACGCACCACCAGCAGTATCAGCAGGGCACAATCCTTTAGTGGTTGTGCCTATTTTATTTATTTTTAATTAAATAATCGGCCGATCCACTAAAGGGTTCGTCCCTGCGAAAACTACCGCTTATATTTGCCCATCAATTGACACTGGGCCAGGATATGCCCTTTCATCGCTGTCTCGACATCATCTTTGGTGACCTTGCCTTCAAGAGCCAGCAGGGCATCCAGGGCATATAACTTGAAGAAATAGCGATGCGTGCCGCTGGGCGGGCAGGGTCCGCCATAGCCGGGTCTGCCAAAATCCGTTATCCCCTGTCGCGTGACATTGGTCAGGGTGTCGCTATGCGGAATTGCCTCAGCCAGTCCGGATAAATTCGGCGGCAGGTTGTAAAGCACCCAGTGCACCCAGGTCCCCATCGGAGCGTCCGGGTCATCGCAGATAAGCACGAAACTTTTGGTTGTCTCCGGCGCTCCCGACCAGTTCAGAGCCGGGGATATATCGTTGCTGTCGCAGGTAAACTTTTTCGGTATCAGCTCACCTTCTTTAAAAGCGGGGCTGGTGATATTGAACGCCATTTGATTCCCTCCGGTATCTTTGGGTTCTTCTTTTTGTTTGCTTTCGTTACTCTGACAGGCACAAAGTAATGTACCAAGGAAAAGAAAAAAGAATAATTTTTTTAGCATTATATTACCTCTCTTTAGTCAATTTTATTAATCAGTAAAAAAAACAATTAGCCGAACCACTAAAGGGTTTGTCCATAAGAAACTATTCCATTGTAAGGCCGATAACCATTTATACCGGTCAAACAGACGTTAACAAAATAAAATGGTTTAGTCAAGAATTCTTAAAGTTGAATATCGAAAACTTTGGACAAAAACCGCATTGTCTTAATTTTTAAGGCTTACAGGGTAAGACAATTGGGGCACTTTACGATAAAAAAACACTTTCCTTCGGACACCGCGAGAACGCAACCCGGTACACTCAGCATACAATATGTATCAGTAGAACACAACCCTTTAGTAGTTGTGCCAATTTATTTATTAGTAATAAATAACAGACCGTACCGCTAAAGGATTCGTCCCTACAAAACCAGGTACACAGAGACATGTGCAAGGCATAGATGTCCATATCTGGCCAGAATTAATTGTCTTTTTATGTTTTGAATGAAATAGTCAGGTGCACGGGGCACAGGGCTACTGACCTGCCTTAGCTACATTTCTCCTTTCTGTTTGAACACAACATTACCGGTACCACGCGTCCGGAATGGACAGTCTTTACAAAATTCAAAATTTACAGTAACTTTGGTGTTTACTTTTTGGCCTTTTTTTTCTGCTGGTTTAATTAAGCAATTCTCAATATATTTTTTGGCGCATTCCATTAATCCTTTTCCACCAGGCTCTTCATTTAAAACCTTTAAGCTTTCTATTTCGCCTTCATAATCTATTATGAACTCAAGAACAACGGTGCCATAATATAATCCTTTAGGATATTGAAGCTCTTCGGTTGACTCAATTACTGCTGGAACATCAGGATACTCCTCAATCAATATAGTATCTTTACTGATTCCTTTCGGGAATATACCCCAAGCGATTTCAATCAGGTTTTTACCATCATCAAAAACGTCATAATCATACCCTGAAAACTCTTTACTTAACACATCTTCGCTGTCAATGAAGGATATACTATCCCAAGCAGTATTTACATCATTCATATCAATCAAATTGAATTTATTAAATACATCGATACCGGATGATAATGTTATTTGAGGGATTTCCTTTACAACCTTATACTTTTTAAAAAGTACCTTTCCCCCTTCAAGAACAAAGGTTGAACTTCTATCCTTGCTTGAGGAATAAGGGAGTGATTTTGAAACGGTCCTGTTTGGTATTACTGTTCCATGATTATCCGAAGTCCTCGCAAAAGATTCAATCTTCATTGCATTGCCGGTATACAATAATTGGATTAGAATAATAATCAAAAAAATTATAAAAATGCCAAGCAAGGGTATCATTATATTTTTTTGATATTCTTTTTTTGAACGAAGTAGACGTTCAATTACGGGATTTATTGTGTAAACCTGAAATGTGTCATTCAATCAAAATCACCTCCCTTACACAATAGTTGCTTTTATTATAATTTGATCTTCCCCTAAAAAAACGGACACATAGTTAAGATAGGGTAGCCGCCCGTTCGAAATCATCTGGATTTTTGAAGCTCAGGTTCGAATAACGGCGTTCCCGGTTGTAAAACATCTCAATATACTCAAATATTCTGGTTTTAACGTCATCCTGTGTTTTAAGTTGCTCTCTGTAAATCAGTATCAGTAGGGCACAATCCTTTAGTGGTTGTGCCTATTTTATTCATTTGTAAAAAATAATTGGCCGAACCACTAAAGGGTTATTTCCTACGAAGACTTATTTTTTTCTTCTTCGAGTAATTGCCTCAGGATTTTTGACACCGGCACTGTCCCCTCTTTGTAATCCTTCATCTGCGGATATAAAATAACATCGCGAATCGTATGCTGGTTGGTCAAAAGCATTATCAGACGGTCAATGCCAAAGCCCAGCCCGCCGGTGGGCGGCATACCGTAAGACAGGGCGGTAACAAAGTCATCGTCCAACGGCTGAGCTTCCTTGTCACCGGCTTCGATAGCTTTCCCCTGCTGTAAAAATCTTTCCAGCTGGTCCACCGGGTCATTCAGTTCGCTGAAAGCATTGCCGGTTTCCTGCGCGGCGATAAACAGCTCAAAGCGCTCGGTCAGGCGGTCGTCCTCGCGGTGTTTTTTTGCCAGCGGGGATATCTCCACCGGGAAATCAGCCACAAAAGTCGGCTGAATAAGCGTTTTTTCGACTTTATTCTCCCAGACCGCTTCAATCACTTTCCCCCGGTTAATCAACTCCGTTCCTTCGACTCCCAGTTTTTTCGCTGCCGCCCGGGCTTCTTCATAAGACATGTCAGTAAAATCAATCCCGGTCTGCCCGGCAATAGAGCCAATCATCGTCACCCATTGAAACGGCGGTTCAAAATCAATCTCATATTCACCGTAGGGTATTTTGTACTTGCCGTAAAGAGTGAAAACGGTATGACGCAGAAGGTCCTCGAAAAGGCGGGCAATATCTTTGTAGTCGGCATAAGCCCAGTACAGTTCAATCATCGAAAATTCCGGGTTATGCAGACGGTCCAGACCCTCATTACGGAAATCTTTGCAATATTCCCAGACCTTGTCATAGCCGCCGACAATCAGGCGCTTAAGGTACAGTTCGTCGGCAATCCGCAGGTACATATTCATATCGAGTTTTTCATGGTGCGTGGTAAAGGGACGGGCCATGCCACCACCATAAAGGGGTTGTAAAATCGGCGTTTCCACTTCGAGAAAATCATGACTGTTGAGATATTCCCGGATGATCTGAATTATCCGGCTGCGCCTGATAAAAACTTCCCGTACCTCCGGATTGATAATCAGGTCGGCGTAACGGCGGCGGTAGCGCGTTTCGACATCGGTCAGGCCGGCATGCTTGTCCGGGAGCGGGTGCAACGATTTGGCCAGAAGTTCGAACTTATGCACCCGCAGGGTGCGTTCGCCGGTTTTGGTGATAAACAGCGTTCCCTCGCAACCGATGATATCCCCCAGGTCAAGCAGGTTGAAAAGGTCAAACGCTTCCTGCCCGACAACATCGAGCTTCAAATAAATCTGCATCATCTGCGAGGCGTCGCGGAAATGAGCAAAAAACGACTTGCCCATTTTCCGCTTGAGCATTATCCGTCCCGCCAGCCTTAGGGCGGTCTGCTTTTCCGCCAGAGAGGTGAATTGGTCCAGGACCTCGCCGATCCCGTGACTCACCTCATACCGATAGGGGTAAGGATTTATATTCATCTGTCTCAGTTTGATTACTTTTTCGCGGCGGATTTTAATCAGTTCCGCCAGAGGCATCTGGATTTCGGCAGCCGGATCCGGCGACGGTTGGCTGTGGTCTTTGTTCATGTCGTTCATAATATCAATCCTTAACTCTCAATCAGGTACGGGTAAAACCTCTGAAAAATCATACGTTACGTAATTTTTTATATTTATCGATTAACGCCTTCCTTACCACCGCCGGCACCAGCCCCTTGACTTCACCGCCGTTTAACGCCACTTCCTTGACAATCGACGACGACAGGTACACCCAGGAAAGAGCCGGCATAAGGTAAACCGTTTCGACCTCGCGAGCCAGTTTGCGGTTCATCAGAGCCATCTGAAATTCGTATTCAAAATCCGAGACCGCGCGCAGACCCCGGACAATGGCATTAACCTTAAGTTCCCTGACCATCGCCGCCGTCAATCCCACCAGAGGAATAACCCTGATTCGGGAATGATTGCCGCATTGGGATACCACTTTCTTCATGAGTGAAAAACGCTCCTCAAAATCAAAAAGGGCGTCTTTGGGGGTTTGTCTGGCCACAGCGACAAAAAGTTCGTCGAAGATGGTCGAGGCCCGGTTGACCAAAGACAAATGACCATTCGTTACCGGGTCAAACGTTCCCGGATAAATCGCCCTGTTTATTCTTCTTTTGGAAACTGTCATTTTCTCCTCTATCTTTAAAGCGGATATTAGCATTATCCTGGCTAAACATATATTGGAAAAATGATAAGGGCAAGTTAATTGACAGCCAGGCCCAGGGCTACCAGATATTTTTCAAAAGGAATTTCTTTATTTTCAGGACAGCCGTCAAAATATTCCCGGAGCAGCGGCGGCGAACCGACCTCGATTAAAAAATATTTCTTCAGGATAGTTTTGAAATCCTCGCTGATACCATCCCCCGTCACCACCAGTGAGGTCAAGGGTAACGACCACCGCTGCTCGGCCAACAAACCCAGGCGGAAATTTACCATTGTTTTAAAATCAGCGGCCAGCATATCCAGAGCGGCCGGGCCGGTTGATAAGTTTCTGTCGACCGTCATATAAGCCAGGTCAACAATCCTCTGCCGGTAAATAAAACAAATGGAAACAAGCGGCAGGTTAAAATCAGCTAGGCACACCAGCTCCGTCGGGGCACAGCGGCAGAATCCGAGATACCCGTCACCCAGCGCCAGGGCTCTCATTTTATACCGGGGGACTGATTGTTTTTCGTCACCCGCCTCAAAACCGTAAAGATTTAACAGTGTTTCCCGACAGCTCTTATGGTGAACCAGGGCCAGATAGCGACCGTTATCACCGGCAGGCAGATAATCATAAGCAAACTCGTCTTCATCATCCAGAAGAGAGCAGGCCATTTCAAAACGGATAATGGAAGCCGGGTCCACTGCATCGATGTCTTTTAAATGAAGGGACTTGACTATTACGTCCTTGTCCGGCAGACCGAAGGTTATTTCATGACCGGCCAGGAACGGTTGTCCCCGAAGAGGTTCTTTTTCAACCCGGGCCAGAGTCTGGACATGGTAGGTGTCCTGAACCCGCCCAACCCGGGCGGTATAAAAATATTTTGAACGGCAATCAATACCGATACACGCTTGCTTCACGGCTGGTATACTTTCAAATAAGGCCGAAGTTTAATATAAAGTCCGGGACCGATGCCTTTTACCCTGGTAATATCTTCTTCGGTTTCAAACCGGTTATGCTGACGGTACGCCACTATTCTATCCGCTAGAACTTTTCCGATACCCGGGAGAAGTTCCAGCGAATCGGCCGGGGAACTGTTCGGGTCAACGACGAAAACGCCGGTAAAATCCGACCCCCGGTCATGAGTAAATATCCCCAGTTCCCTTTCATTCTGCGGGTTTACAGCGTATGAACGGATTAACAGGTAACCGCTCAATACCAGTGCCAGGGCGCTCAATGCGGAAATAATCCGCAGCTGTCCGGAAGTAAAATCAAAAAAATCCTTTAAGTGATTCATATCAATCCACCTGCCGGACGCCTTAATATAAATCAGCCGGGCTAAAAAGCAACCGTTGACATAATTTTTCAGATATTATTTGAGATAAAAAAACCGGGCTGGTCAAGCCCGGTCGGGATTTTCATCATTCGATGAATTTATCGACATCTTTGGCGGTACCGGACACTTTCGATAGAATCTGGTAACTGGACAGCTTCTGGTCGGCTTCCAACCCCCAGCCGGTCAGCACCCCGTCATCGGTTGTAATACGGACAAAGGCATCGGTGTAAATTTTATCCGTGGTGGTGTTCCAGAACAGGTAATCGGTTTCGAGCTTGGTTTTTTCCTCGTTTATAACAACCACGTTGCCGAAAATCGAAAGTTGACCGCTGTTTTCACGGATAACTCCGGAATCACCCACCACCTGGGAAATGACCTGTCCGGTAGAATCGTAAAAGTCTATATCGAGCTGATAACCCATGGTAGAGTCCAGCTGCTCGAATTTATGAATCTCTTCGGAATATATTTCGGTAGTAATACGGCCTTTATCATACAAATATATCCGGGCATGTCGAACTTCGGAGTCGGGACGAGAGGCGCTATCCACCATTTCCAGCTGATTGCTTTTGGAAGTATTATCCGCACTGCAACCGGCCAGCACCATCAGCACCAGAGATGAAAATAACCATACCATTTTAATCATCATATTCATAACTAACCCTTATACAAAAGTCGGTAAGAACAGATGATAAGATTATACAAAAGCAGAAAAAGTCAAGGGAAATTCAGGGTCTTGTGCGCCAGCGGTTATGAATCCAGCTCCACTGGTCCTTATGACTGTTAATAATTTCTTCTAAGGCTTTGGTACACTTGAGGGTTACCTGATAGATGCAGTCTTCCGAGGTGTCCCCGGGGGGATATTCCACCGGCGGGTAAATTATTATTTTATAGCGGTTATCCCTGGTTCGAAGACAAGCCATGGGCAAAAAGGCCGCCCCGGCTCGAAGGCCGATGATGGTCTGAC
>JAQUSF010000148.1 GCA_028715215.1 Candidatus Zixiibacteriota bacterium | reverse complement strand
CGTCCTGGTGGCGGCCGGTACTTATACCGGTGATGGTAACCGGGACCTGGATTTTAACGGTAAAAATATTATTTTACTGTCCGAAGAGGGGCCTGACGCAACCATCATCGATTGTCAGGGCACCCTCAGCGTTCCCCATCGGGGACTTAATTTCCATCGCGGTGAAGATACGACAGCGGTGGTGGATGGTTTCACTTTTCAGAACGGCTACGGCCAGGTGATTTATGGCGCACCGCACGGCGGGGGATTGCTGTGTGACTCCGCTTCCTCGCCCATTATCAGGAACTGTTATTTCCAGAACAACCAGGCTTCGTACGGCGGCGGCTTATGTTTCGTCAAAGCCGCAGCTAAAATCGAAAATTGCGTTATCCGAAATAATTTTGCCCAGGAAGGAGCCGGCGTTTTCGGTATCATCGTTACCGGAGCTCTGGACCTTCAGCACTGTCTTTTTTATGACAATGAAGCGGCTAACATGGGTGGCGCCGTATCGGTTCTCTTTTCGACGCTCAACCTGGTTAATAATACGGTATGTCATAATAATGACAGTCGCAGCGGAGCGGTTATTTATAACGTGGGCGGGTTTTTGGATATCCAAAACAGTATCTTTGCCTATAATCTGGGTACCGGCAAACTTATTTCTTCCAATAACCATAATTTAAACTGTGATAATTTCTACGGAAACACCGATACCACCCAATATACGGGCTCATTCGTTACGACCGCCGACCCGCTTTTCTGTGATATTGCTACCGACGATTATCACCTGGATTCCCTCTCGACTTTAACGTCTTATTTTCCTCTTAACGAATGCGGTGTCCAGATTGGTGCCCTTGGACCCGGATGTAAAAACTATGTTGACCGGGACGGTGACGGTATCTATGATGAGATCGATAATTGTCCCGACGACGCCAATCCCGGTCAGGAAGATGTCAACGGCGACGGCATCGGCGATGCCTGTTGCTGCATAGGGGTAAGGGGTAATGTCGATTGTTCAACCGAGGAACAACCGGATATTTCCGATATCACCAGGTTGATCGATTATCTTTACCTCAGCCATAATGTGCTCTGCTGTCCCGATGAAGCTGATTGTAACGCCAGCGGGGGTGAACCGGATATTTCTGATATCACCTGTCTGATTGACCATTTATACCTTTCTCAAAAACCGCTGACAGCGTGTCCATAAGTAATATCTGGGAAAACAACGCCTGTAAGAAATGAAACGGTTCGGTTTATACAGAGTCTTTATTCAATCGGGGGTATTTCTAATTGTCTTTCTTATGGGCAACGTCGCTCCCGGTCTTATTGCTCAAAGTACCGGTGAGGCTGACGACCATCACGGCTATAACTACTTTCATAAATATGAGTTTTCCGAAAAGGATTTTCTATTCAAAAAGCATACCGGTTATGATATAGTTGCGATAAAAGATGGTTCTTATCTCAACCAACCCGGCCGGCCGTTTATGCCTTTCAAAGAAATAAAGGTAGCTTTACCTTTTGATATGAAAGCCCTCAGAGCACGTGCGCTGGTAACCGATGTAAGTGAGGTTGACGGTGAATTCAATATATTTCCCGCCCAGGAACCGCTCCCGATCGGCTCTGAAATAGCACGGCAACAATTCATCGAACCGGAACTTTCTGTATATGAATCGGAAAACTGTTATCCTCCTGAGCCCGTCGTTTTTATCTCACAAAGCGACCTTGCCGGTCAGAGTGTCGCTGTCATCCGGTTGTATCCTTTCCAGTATTATCCCCGGTTTAAAAAGCTGGTGTTCAACCATTCCTTAAGTTTTGCCATAGAAGGCATGGCTGGTTATCATTGCGGTGATTACCTGCCCGAAATGATGGCTGATAATAATCGTTCATTTATCGAACGCGCGCTTTCATCCATGGTGGTCAATCCGGAACGGGTTAAATTGACCGTTTCTCCGGTTTTAGATAAAACGGCTAACGATTTACCGGAAAGCAACTATGATCACATGATCATAACCAGCGCCGACCTGGCACCATTTTATCAGCCGCTGGTAGCATGGCATATTCAGAAGGGCGTCAGGGATACGGTTATTACCACGGACTTTATTTACACTGGTTACCCGGGAGCCGACAACCAGGAAAAAATCAGAAATTTCATAATTGACGCCCGCAACCAGTGGGGTACCCTTTATGTTCTCCTGGGGGGAGAGGATGATATTATTCCGTTTCGAACGCGGGTATATAAAGTCAATGCGGTCCCCAGTGATGAATATTATGGTGACCTTGACGATGACTGGCTGTACGAGGTTTTTGTCGGCCGCGTCTCGGCGGCGGACTCTGTCCAGGTCGCCTGCTTTGTCAACAAGGTAATTCAATATGAAACCAATCCGGCACCCGGTAATTTCTCTCGGAGTGTTACGCTGGTGGGCATGGATTTGACACAGGTGGAGGTACCGCCCTATTATGTTCTTACCACCGCCGAGGAGATGAAAGAAACCCTGGCACAGGAATGTCTTCCCGAATCGCTGATAGTCACCAGGATATACGACAGTGAACCGGGACTTCACAAGACCGACCTGGTGACCGCCCTTAATGCCGGTCAGAATCTGATCAATCACTATGACCACAGTTCGTATCTATCGCTGGGGATAGGTTATCTTAATCATGGCGAAGAACTGGTGGCCGCTGATATCAGCAACCTGACCAATTTCAATCACTGCGGTGTCGTATTTTCCCTGGGTTGTGATGCCAACAAGATTGATTATGATGACTGCATCGGTGAACACCTGGTTATCTATAATGAGAATCGAGCCGCGGTCGCCTTTATCGGGAATACGCGTAACGGCTGGTTTTACATCGGTGAACCCAACTCCCTGACGGCCCAACTCGATATGGAATGGTGGCGGGGTTTGTTTGTTCACGACCAGTATCGTCTGGGTACAGCGTTGGCCTGGTCTAAAAACAACAACCCGACCTCGGATTCAACCTGGCTTTATGCTCAGTGGACTTTGAATCTTCTGGGTGAACCGGAAATGCCGGTCTGGACTGCTTTACCTGTCTTTCTTCAAGTCGGGCACCCTGTTCAGGTGGAGACCTTAGCGGAGTCGATAACTGTTCATGTGGAAGATGATGCGGGCTCGGAATTATCCGGGGCTCTTGTCTGCTTATGGAAGGGAGATGAAGTATATGCAAGGACTTATACCGATGTTGATGGTGACGCCGTAGCGGCTTTGCCGGCCATGACCGAAGGGGAGATGCTGATAACGATTACCGGGCAGAACCTGATACCCTATCAGGGTGTTATCGAAGTAGTGCTGATTATTGATACCGACCTCGACGGTATCCGCGATGAGGACGACAATTGTCCCCTGGTTTATAATCCCGACCAGTACGATTCCGACAGTGACGGGCTCGGCGACAGTTGTGATAATTGTCCCTTCATGGCTAATCCTCTTCAGGAAGATTCTGATACCGACGGCATCGGCAACATATGTGATAACTGTAGCGAAATTTTCAATCCCGGTCAAGGCGACCGGGATAATGACGGTCCGGGAGATACCTGTGACAACTGCCCGACCGTCGCCAATACCACACAGGATGATTCTGATGGTGACGGGGCGGGCGACGCCTGCGACAGGTGTCCGGGTTTTGATGACCGTTTCGACCGGGATTACGACACGGTTCCCGACGATTGTGATAATTGTCCCGATACCTATAACCCCGGTCAGGAGGACAGGAACGGTGATGGTCAGGGTGATGCCTGTTGTTGTCTTGGCAGGCGCGGCAACAGCAACTGTTCCGAACGGGAAGAACCCGACATATCGGATATCACCCGTTTGATAGATGTTCTTTATTTGAACGGCGCACCGTTATGTTGCCCGGCCGAAGCTGATGCCAACGGCAGCGGCGGTGAACCGGATATTTCCGATATTTCCGCTCTGATTGATTATCTTTATCTTGACCATAATCCTCTGGCTGATTGTCCTTGATAAATTACCGGTTGTTTATAGATTCAACGCCAGCAGCATTTTCTCAAGCCGGCGGGCTGTAGCCGGGGCATGACCGGCATAATGATTGTTGATATAAACGAATGCTTTTAACTGACGTTCTTTAATTTTGCTAATCAGGTTGACCCAGCGTGTTAACCGTTCCCCGCGGTCAATTACCTCCTTGTCCCATTTTTTAGTAACAGCCTCGATTTCCCTGCGGTCGCCCAGCAGACGAAGGTATGTAAAAGTGGTAGTAAACGGGTCGAGTTTCATCGCTATTTCATCCCCGTGCGGCATCCAGGCATGGTCCACCAGTGTCAGGGCGCAATGGTGTTTCCGAAGGAGTTTTTTAAATCCTTCAGTAAGCCAGAGGCGGTTGCGTATTTCTACGGCATAATGGAAATCATCGGGAAGGTCATCCAGAAAATTATCCAGTAATTCGTAAAAAGCCTCTTTTGAACGGTAAGTCTCTTTAGAAAAATAAGGGAATTGCAGAAGAAGCGGTCCCCGGCGGTCGCCCAGTCTTCTCATAACATCCAAAAACATATCTCTTTGTTTATAGACAGCCTCGGGTTTCAATATTACATTAGGATCGGGCTGATTATTCTTTCCGCCATGTACGATAGAGCGGGGGAATTTGGCGGCAAAGATAAAATTTTCAGGTGTTTTTTTCACCCAGTTATCCACCGTTTTCGGACCGGGAATGGCGTAATAAGTAGCGTCGATTTCGACCGTGTTGAACTGTTGAGCATAGTAGGTTAAAAAATCCGATGGCGAGGTGCCGAGGGGGTAAAAAACACCCACCCAGTCTTTTTCGGAGAATGAGGATGTTCCGATCCTTATGTGTAAAAGTTAATATCTCTCCGGACAGTTTGAAATAATGAAATGGCAGTCATCGGCCTCTTCGGTTAAATTGAATTTGAACAAAAGAATTAACCGAAAGGAGGCAGCGATGACCGCCATTGAGAAGA
>JAQUSF010000067.1 GCA_028715215.1 Candidatus Zixiibacteriota bacterium | reverse complement strand
GGGGGTAGCGGTAACCGGTGAGGATTCAATATCGGCGGTTTTCAACTTACCGTAACCGGATTCCGCCGGTCCGTAATATTTCTTGGCGATGGAGGCATGGTCCCGGCCGTCAAAATTAACCACAAAAGCCCCGTGCTCTTTCAGCATCGGAACCGACTGGTGTTTATTGTTTACGGCAATCATGACCATCGGCGGTACGGAACTCACCTGGGAAACCCAGCTGGCGGTAAAGGCGTTGCCGTCATTACCCCTGCCCATGGAAACGACATAAACACCGTACTCAAGTTTCCTTAGAACCTTTTTAATATCTTTCGAACTTGCCATTATCCATTCCTTTTAGCGTTTAGTAATTATTTTTTGAATGTAACAATAACAGACCAAAAGCGGTTCCGCAACTTTTTTTAGCGGCTCAGGCTACTCGGAAAAGGGGCGCTTGTTATCGAAATCCGGCTGGTAATGAAAGGGGCTGTCCATCTGCTGAACCCAGCCGCGGTGAAAACCGAGCCGGTCAAACTCGTCCAGCACTTCTTCATACTCCCCCACCGTCAGGACCTGGTTGAGTTTCGGGTGGTCGGCGACATGGGGTGTGGGATGATACTGGGACATGAGCGATATATGAATATCAGGTGAGAGTTCCTCGGCAATAAAACGCAGGACCGCTTTGCTGTTCTCGATTTCGCCGGGCAGAACCAGATGTCTTATGATAAGACCTTCGTCAATGGTGCCATCCGCGGCTAATTTTATATCGGCACCTTTCTGCCGGAACATCTCTTTTATCGCGGCGGTAGCGATTTCCGGATAGCGGGGGGCATCGGAATATCGCCGGGCCAGAGCGGCATCCATATACTTTAAGTCCGGGAGATAGACATTGATGGTTTTTTCCAGTGATTTAATAGTTTCCACCCGGTCGTAAGCGTTGGTGTTAAAAACATAGACCGGCCGCCGCCCCCGCTGGGTAAGGGCGTTGATAATGGTTTTCATCTGGGGGATAAAATGCGACGGTGAGACAAAACCCACCGCCCGGGCGCCGCTGTCAAGGATAGCTTCGATTTCACAAATAATATCCACCAGGTTGAAAAGACTCTCCCGGACGAAATCCCGGTTACGGCTGATCTGATAGTTCTGGCAGTAGATACACTGCAGGTTACAGTGGGTAAAAAAGACATTGCATATGCCGTGTTCGCCCGAAAGCACCGGCTCCTCGCCCATATGGGCGAAAATGGAAGAAATAGAAAAGCCTATCCCGCTCTGGCAGTAACCCAGACGGTCACCCGCCCGGTCGGCATGACAATCGCGCGGACATATGGAGCAGTCTTTCAATTCCTCCAGCGGTTTGACTATTTCATCCCAGTTCATAAATTATAAAAAAACCTTATCAGTTACAGATTATACGTGACCATTAACGTCAGGATAGCCGGAAATAAAATTTCAGTTCCCGTTATACGTTCTAACTGGTAAAAAGTCGAAAACATTCTCTGGAGTTCCGGTATCGCCCATGTAAATTTTGTGTACTTGCAGCGCCGGCAGGCGGTCATACTAATATTACCGGCAAGCCCGTACGGCATTTAAAAACCGGATAATATTCGGCGGTGAAACCGCTAAATTTCTGCCGCCAGTTCCAGAAAGCGTTTATAAGGAATAGCCGACCAGCTTTCGGCCTGAAACGCTCCGTTGGCCATCGATATCATGGACACCTTGGCGGCAGTTTCTTCGTCGGGGGCTTCATAGATATCCACGAAATCATAAGAGCCCAGCAGAGCGTAGTGGGCGATAAACTTGACCTCGGGACATTTCTCCCGTACTTCATCAAGCCAGGCACGGCCGATTTTCGCCCGGTCTTTCAACCGGGAAGAAACCTCCGGTGAAAGCTTGGTCATCAACAAAAAGGTCCTCATAAGTTGCTCCTTTTTCAGTAATCTATCTTTATCTAAGGGACATTATAATATAAAAAAGAATACCCCAATTGCAAAGACGATAAAAAATCCCTAAGATGATATCCCGTTTAAAATTGATTTCCCCGACGATATCTGTTACCATGTAATAAAGTCATAAATACGGACATATTAAAGGAGGCTTTCAATTGACGAGAATCGCTATTGTCGGTTGCAAACGTATTCAGGACCAGCTGTGTATAGCCTGTGAAAAATGCTTGAAAGCGGTAAATAAAAAAGAGGGCGAGTTCGCCCGCTATGAAGATGATATCGAGCTGGTAGCTTTAGGCAATTGCGGCGATTGTCCCGGACTGATCATGCCCAAACTGACCCTGATGGGAGAAATCGCCCGTTCCATTGACATGGATTATGACGTTATCCACCTGGGTACCTGCATTGTCAAAGCCAAAAAAACCGGTCAATGTCCGCTCGACTTTGACCGGATAAAAAACCTGGTAAAAGAAAATTGGAGTAAAGAAGTAGTGGTGGGTACCCACAACTACTGATTTTTTTAATATTTCATTCCAACGGTGACCATTCACCGAAATATTCCACGCTGATTTTACAGCGGCCTTTCGACGTCCAGGCGGCATTGGCGTTATAACCCCATTCCAGGTACTTCGAACCGCCGCCGCCGGAGGTGGTAATTAAAAAGCGGTTGGCCAGGTAACCGAAATATTTAGCCTGGCCGGCAGGCCATTCGGAATCACCGCCGGAGGGGTCCACCGGGATCCAGCCATAACCAGGCAGATATACCTCCACCCAGCGATGAAAGACATCATCCATCGAAGCATCGTCGCCCCGCACTGTCACCGCCCCCACATAGCGTGCCGGAAGACCCGCCGCCCGGCACATCGCGATATACACAAAACTGTACTCGGAACAGGAACCGGTTCCCCGCTCCAGAACCGTCGGAGCCAGATTCCAGCCGCCGGCCAGCTCATATTCCATGTGTTTGATAACATAATTGAAAATTTTGCGGGCAATCCAGTATGGATTTTTTTCATCACCGAGAGCGTTTTTGACGCCGTTTTGAATTATCGGGTCAGTCATGGAATACTTGCTGTCATCGACCAGATACTTCTTAAGAGTATCTCCGGGAATATCGGCCAGGGAACCTACTTTGTCAGGGAAGACAAAATAATTGACATTGTACAGCGCCGCCTCGTTAACCATGGAAACTTCGCGGAAATCCGCAGCGGCCAGGTCTCTAAAACGATAATGCGCCACTTTTTGCCCCCACTGGTCGGTTATGATATCGGTGGGTTGGGGAGTTAATAACGGTTCGGTCAGGAGGTCCTGATTGTTCATATTTACCGGTAGCGCCAGGTAAACATCGAGAGTCTTTACCGAATCCGGCCCGAAATTGCGGACTTCGAAAATAAACTCCAGACGCTGCCGTTTTTCCTGGCTTCGGGCAAACGATGCCTCATCAGCGATTTTGATTTTATAAAGGCGGTCCGCCTGATAATCGACATTCCACAGGCTGCTGCCGTCCCAGGCCAGGTCGCAAGCGTGTTTACCGGGTGCATCAAAGAAGTTTATCACCGTGCCGTTATCCGCCGTTACCATGTAAACAGCGTCGCCGTAACGGTCGGACACCCACAGGTATTGCCCGTCGTACGTCAACCCCCAGGGATTGGCGGTCGGTGCCTTTAAACTTTTAATGGTGGTACCGTCGGACTGGTCAATCTGCAGAAGTTCGTTATCGCCGTCATCAGCCACCCAGAGATATTTGCCATCGAAAGTCAAGCCATAAGGTCTGGTTGCCGGACTGCTTATGGTTTTTTCAACAATCCGCGTTCGGGGGTCGATCCCGAAAATAAGGTTTTCTTCGGCATCGACCAGCCAGAGCCACCGGCCATCCCAGGCCAATCCCCTAGGATTATAGCCGGGGGCAGGAAAAGAATCTAAAACCGTTCCATCGTCGGGCTTGACCTTATAAACCATATCCGTTTTGCGGTCAACGTTCCAGAAAAAGGTACCATCAAAGGTCAGACCCTGAGGATGTTTAGCCGGAGCCGGAATTGAAAAAACGGTATCCCCGGTTACAGCCTTAAGGCAGGGAACTGATAAAATCATCAGAACAAAAAAAACAGCAATTAAAGTTAAAAAACGCATCGGCGCCTCCCGGTTTATATGATTTCAAATAACTTCACGAAAAGCTAATACATAGAAAGAAAAATATCAAGGCTTCAGTCAAAAGGCGACAATATCAGTATTTAAAATATAGTGGAAAATAACTAAAATCACTTGAAAAAAAGAGCGCCATTACTTACTTTGTCCGAGATTTTTTTAAATATCTGGAAAGGAAAAGCCGAATTACGGCTTATCGATAAATAAATGAAAGAAGCTTTTAACCCTGCCGAGTATTATGAGAAAACCAGACAGCTGGTCGGTTATGTAAGCCGTAAAAAGGCCACCCCGGGAACTTATGCCGAACTTGGTTTTAAATGCGGACTGGAAATCCATCAGCAACTGAAAACCTCGCAAAAACTGTTTTGTCGCTGCCCGGCGGGGATTTACCAGAACGGTAACGATTTTGACGCCGAGGTCATCCGCCATATGCGCCCGACGTTAAGCGAGATGGGCGAATACGACGGTACCGCCCTGATGGAGCGCAGGACCCGCAAAAATATCATTTACCGTATCAAGAACGAAACCGCCTGCACCTATGAAATCGACGATACTCCGCCTTTCCCTATTAACCGGGAAGCTCTTAATATTGCGATTGAAATCGCCCTGTTACTGAAGACCAATATTGTCGGCGAATTACACATCACCCGCAAACAGTACCTGGACGGTTCCATCCCGACCGGTTTCCAACGGACGGCCATTGTCGGTATCGAAGGTGAGATACCCCTGAAAAATAAAAAAATACGGATTATCCAGTTGAGCATCGAAGAAGACGCCTGCCGGGAGGTTTCGGATATCGGGCACTGGCGTATTTACACCACCGACCGTCTGGGGATGCCGCTTATCGAAACCGTCACCTACCCGGATATGAAAACACCGGACGAAGCGGCCGAAGCCGGGCATTATCTGAGATTTCTGGCGCGAAGTTCCGGACATGTCCGCACCGGTATCGGCGCCGCCCGCGAGGATGTGAATGTCAGCATTACCGGGGGCACCCGCGTGGAAATAAAAGGTGTAGCCCATATCAGCTGGATACCGGAGCTGACGCATAATGAGGCTTTTCGCCAGAAAGCTCTTCTGGAGATCAAGAAAATTCTCAATGAAAAAATCAAAAAACCCCGCGACTGGAAAAGCAGTCATAAGGAGCTGGAATTCGATTCTTTCCCGGCATCCTATCAACCGCTGGCGGAAGCTTTTTCCAGAAATATGAAACTGATTGCCGTCAACCTGCCGCAGATGGCCGGAATACTGCCGTTTTTCACTCAGCCGGGGCAGACTTTTGCCCATGAAATAAGCGGCCGCTTAAAAGTGATTGCCTGCCTTGACCAGCCTAATATGCTTTATTCCGAACAGGATAAACTCGAGATAAATTTCGATAAAATCAAGCAAGTCCTCAAAGCCGGCGATGACGATGCCCAGATTCTTTTTTGGAGCTCTCCCGATGATATCGCCACCGCCCTGGAAACCATCGAAGAACGCTGCCGGATGGCTTTCGAAGGCGTTCCCAATGAAACCCGAAAATCCTTCCCCGATGGTACCACCATATTCGAACGGGTTCTGCCCGGGCCGGACCGGATGTATCCCGACACCGATTCCGCCCCGCTGCCGATTGAGCAGTCGATGATTGAGGAACAACGGAAAAATATTCCCCCGGAAATATTTCAGCGTTTCGAACAGCTGAAAAACTGGCAGGTTCCCGAGGACACTTATCCTTATCTTTTGAAAAACAACCTGATGCCCACCATAGAAAAAATAGTCCGGGAAGGTAATATCGACCCTAAATATGTAAGTACATTTTTCGGGCACACGGTAAAAAATATCGAGGGCAAACGCCCCCCGGCCACGGGTTTCAGCTACAACAAGATTTACG
Organism: Candidatus Zixiibacteriota bacterium; assembly: GCA_028715215.1. Lineage (GTDB taxonomy): Bacteria > Zixibacteria > MSB-5A5 > GN15 > FEB-12 > JAFGNW01. The sequence goes on along the minus strand of JAQUSF010000067.1, from coordinate 13,289 downwards.
GCCTGTTCAAATTCCTCGGGGAGAAAAACATCGACCGGGAAATCGCCAGCTACATGTTGCCGGTTCTCTATGACCATCCCAATATGGAATTCGAGTCGATTCTGACGACCATCGACTATAAGCCCCACTCACGGGAAGAAATCCTCTCTTACCTGCCGGTGCTGAAAGAAAAGTTCAAGCAGATTAACACCTCACCCCGACCGGAAGCGGCACTGGACTGGATTATGGGCCGTCTTCGCAAGCTGGCGGTGGGCAATATCCCCCTGGACGAACTCAAAGCGCTCATCGAAAAGGAGCTGGCGCATGACTGATTTGTTTAAAGGCTACCGGGGCGAGGCCCTGGTCGTTTTGAAAAAGTACAATGTCCGGGTCTGGGGCCAGGCACATATTAAAACCACCCGGGGGGATTTCGAGGGTATCCTCCTGCCGCGCTCGGAAAACGATGATGCCCGGCACCTGGTTTTAAAACTGGCCACCGGTTACAATATCGGCATCGCCACCGACACAATTCTGGATATGAAAGAAACCGGTTACAAAGAAGCACACTATAAAATACCCGAAAAAGAATTTCCCTTCTCGCCGGAAAAGCCCAATGTCAAGCTGTTCGGTACCGGCGGAACCATTGCCTCGCGGCTGGACTACCGCACCGGGGCGGTAATCCCGGCTTTTTCTCCCGGTGAACTCTACGGGGCGGTGCCGGAACTGGCCGATATCAGCAACCTGACAACGGAGAAACTGTTTGCTGTTTTCAGTGAAAACATGGGTCCCGAACAATACAAGAAGCTGGCGGTGTCCATCGGCAAAGAAATCGAGAAAGGCATCGACGGCATCGTCATCGGCCACGGCACCGACACCATGCACCATACCGCTGCCGCCCTGTCGTACATGGTCCAGGACAGCCCGGTTCCCATTGTGCTTGTCGGCTCTCAACGGTCTTCCGACCGCCCGTCTTCGGATGCCGCCCTCAACCTGATTCACTCGACCAAGACCGCCGCGGAGTCGGATATCGCCGAGGTGATGGTGTGCATGTTCGGCCCGACCTCGGACAAATACAGCCTCCTGCACCAGGGTACGCGGGTGCGCAAGATGCATTCCTCGTATCGTTCGACTTTCCGCACTATAGGCGAAATCCCCCTCGCCATGGTGGACCGCAACAAAATTACCCCCATCAGAAACGATTACCATCGTCGGCGCAAAGACCGCCAGGTGAAGATATTTCCTTATTTCGAAGAAAAAGTCTCAATAGTCTATTACTATCCCAACATGCAACCCGATATAATCGATTCGCTGGTGGACAACGGCTACCGCGGGATAATCATTGCCGGCACCGGCCTGGGTCACGTCAACAAACCTCTTTACCCGGCAATTGAACGTGCCACCCGAAAAGGGGTAGCCATCTATATGACCGTTCAGACCCTGTGGGGCTACGTGCATATGTTCGTCTACGATACCGGGCGCGACCTGATGTCCAAAGGCATCATTCCCGCCGAAAACATGCTGCCCGAAGTTGCGTATATCAAACTTGGCTGGGCTCTGGGTCAGACCGATGACCTGGACGAGGTGCGGCGACTGATGCTCACCCCCATCTGCGGTGATATTACCAAACGCGAACCCTATAACGGTTACCTGATTTTCCAGGGCGGCATCCCCGAGGTCGAGGAATTTCTCAAGACGATTCACAAATAAGGGGGAATAGTTAAACCCTGAGCTGGTTTTTCCTGTGTGAGCTGTCAAGGTATAATTCAGAAAAACAAAGAAGGCGAAACCACTAAAGAATTTAGCCTTTATCTTAACTTTCTGATTTCAACACTCCATATAAAAATACCGGTTCAAAGTATCGGGGTTTGTGTTTCAACATTAATAAGGAAAATGTGGTTTCTTCAAACCTCCGGCGACCGGCGTTTGGAAAAATAAAGTATCTCCTTCATGCAGACATAACCCTCTTTCTCGAAACAGTCCATCGAGGGAAAATTCATGTCTTCGATAAGGGCGCAGATGATAAGCGCCCCCAGGCTTTCCAGAAACTTCTCGCATTCCCTGATTAACTCCCCGGCCAGTCCCCGGCCCCGGTATTCGGGGTCGATCGCCACCCGGTTGACCCAGCCGCGGCGGCCGTCCCAGTTGGCGATAGCCATGCCAATCATAATATCCTTATCAAATAGACCAAAAAAAGCACAGTGGGGTGCCGCCATCTCGACAGCCATCCTTGCCCGGCTGTCTCTTCCTTTCGGCTTGAAGGGCAACCCGGCATCGGACCAGACTTTTAAAATATGGTCATAATCAGCAATTGTAAGTCGACGGATGTGTTTATCCATAGAAGTTCTCCCTCGTTAAACTGGCTGATAAAATATCAACCCCCGAAGATAAGTCAATCATTTTTGTAAACTATACCCAAAAGATTGCGTATTTAAAACATACCGGGAATATCATAAGGGGATACTAAGAAAAAGAAAAAAAGGTTGTCTTGATTTAAATAATGAATTTATTTGTAAGGGTAAACCAGTCATTATTTAAGGAGAAGCGATGTCAAACATGCCGCCTCAACCGCCGGTTTTTTACAAAAATCCGGGCCTGGCCGCAGTGCTTTCTTTTTTCTGGATGGGTCTGGGACAAATTTATAACGGCCAGATTGCCAAAGGGATAGCCTTTATCATCTTCTACGCCATCTCCTGGATTCTGGTTTTTTTGCTTATCGGACTGATAACCACCCCGATTTTATTTATTTACGGAATTTATGATGCTTATAAGTCAGCCCAGAAAATAAATATCGACCTGGCCCGGCAGTACGGTTCTCCCCCTTATGGCCCGCCCCCGCAGTAAAATAAATCAAACTCAATCCTGTTAAACATAAATTGTTAATTTAACCTCATTCCATCGCTCTGCGTTGGAATGTAATTATCGACGCTTTGCGTCGATTCTATGGACGCAGTGCTTCTAGGAAAAGCATTCCCACGGGGATCGTGGGAACTAAGGGAAAAAAAACGTAACCGTTGAAGGGTTCAACCATACGGCAGATAACATTCTTTCGGGTCTTGACCCGCCAAAGGCAGGGGTGTGACCCGACAGGCTTTTAAAAACTAATGCGTCAGGTCACAATTCGCCTTCGGCGAATCAAGACCTGACGTAACAGCCACACGGGGATCGAGGGAACAAGAGAAAGAAGGCGGAACCGCTGAAGGCTAAAGGATTCTGCCTGACTTTTATTCCTGTTGCCATAAATTGAATAATTGCTATATTCCCCTCATGTTATTAGCAATCGATATCGGCAATACCAATACGGTCGTCGGTCTTTTCGACGGCCGAATCCTCAGAAATGATTTTCGCTTCGCTTCCCGCCATAACCGCACTTCCGACGAAGCCGGGATTTTAATCAGCGATGTTATCATGCGCGAAGGATTCAAAAACGCGGATATTGACAAGGCGGTTATTGCCTCGGTGGTACCGCCCTTGACGTCGGTTTATGAAAACACCGTCCGCGTTTATTTCAAAATCGAACCGCTGATGGTTTCCCACCGGCTTAAACTGCCCGTTAAAATTGAAATAAGTCAGCCCGAACAGGTGGGCGCTGACCGCATCGCCAACGCCGTCGCCGGTTTTAAAAAATACGGGGGACCGGTAATTGTGGTCGATTTCGGCACCGCCACGACATTTGACATAGTCAATGAAAACGGGGCATATATCGGTGGGATTATCGTTCCCGGGCCGGATACCTCAATGGCCGAGCTGGCCAAACGGGCCGCCCGACTTTTCGAGGTTCGTATCGAACCACCGGACAGTGTGGTGGGCAAATCCACCGCCGGGGCTTTGAAATCAGGTCTCTTTTACGGAACAGTCGGCCAGGTGGATTATATTATCGAGAAAATTATTGAAGAAACCGGCTTCGAAAACCCGTCTATTATCGCCACCGGTGGTCTGGCTCAACGAATAAATGAATACTCCCGGTTTATAAAAAAAGTCGAGCCCAACCTGACCCTTGAAGGTCTTCAAATAATAAGCGACTTTAACTGAGACTGTCCGTTTATTCCTTAAAAAAATACCTTTCCAAACCTTCCAACTTGTCCCAAACAAAAGTAATATATTGTATTGCATATAGTTACAAAGATACTGGTCCCGGCTGAATACATTTTTACCATTTTTTTTGTGAAACTTCTTGACAAGTTTTGGGTTAAAGTTTATTATTAGCACTCATTGACAGAGAGTGCTAATAACCATATATTATTATTAAAACCAATAAATATGTTAAACTGTCAATTTAAACATAATTAAGGAGGAGTAAAAATGCAGGTAAAACCTCTTGCGGATCGAGTTATTGTGAAGCCTCTGGAAGAAGTTGAGGTGAAAAAGGGAGGAATCATCATCCCGGATACGGCCAAAGAAAAACCGATGGAAGGCGAAATTATTGAAATCGGTTCCGGTCGTCTGAACGATGATGGGAAGAAGATGCCCCTGGAGGTCAAAAAAGGTGACCGTGTTCTTTACGGCAAATATTCCGGTACCGAGGTTTCCATCGATGGTGAGGAATATCTCATTATGCGCGAAGCCGACATCCTGGCTGTCATTCACAGAAGCTAACGGTTAAAATGAAAAATTAGGAGATTAAGACTATGGCAAAATTGATTGAATATAATGTTGAAGCCCGCAATAAGCTTAAAATTGGGGTGGATAAGCTGGCTAACGCCGTCAAAGTAACTTTGGGTCCCCGGGGCCGGAATGTGGCTCTGGATAAGAAATTCGGTTCTCCGACTATCACCAAGGACGGCGTGTCCGTGGCGAAAGAGATTGAACTCGAGGATAATTTCGAGGATATGGGAGCGCAGATGGTAAAGGAAGTCGCTTCCAAGACTTCCGACATAGCCGGCGACGGCACCACTACGGCGACCATTATCGCACAGGCTATTTTCCGCGAAGGCTTGAAGAACGTTACTGCCGGTCACAATCCGATGTCCATCAAGCGCGGCATCGACTTGGCGGTGGCCAGTGTTTGCGAAGAAATCAAAAGGATGTCCAAACCGGTCGATAACAAGAATGAAATCTCCCAGGTGGGAACGATTTCAGCCAACAACGACAAGCAAATCGGCGACCTCATTGCCGAAGCCATGGAGAAAGTCGGCAAGGACGGCGTCATCACGGTGGAAGAAGCCAAGACCGCCGAAACCACTCTGGATGTGGTCGAGGGCATGCAGTTCGACCGCGGCTATGTATCGCCATATTTCGTCACCGACCCGGATAATATGGAAGCCGTGCTCGAGGACCCGCTGATTCTGATTCACGACAAGAAGATTTCCAACATGAAGGACCTTCTGCCGATTCTCGAGAAAGTCGCCCAGCAGGGCCGGCCGATGTTCATAATAGCCGAGGATATCGAGGGTGAGGCGCTGGCGACCCTGGTCGTCAACAAACTGCGCGGCACCATCAAAGTCGCCGCCGTCAAGGCGCCCGGTTTCGGCGACCGTCGTAAAGCCATGCTCGAAGATATTGCCATCCTCACCGGCGGCAAGGTTATCTCCGAGGAGCTCGGGTTCAAACTGGAAAACGCCGTACTGTCCGACCTCGGCACCGCCAAGAAAGTCAATATCGACAAGGATAACACCACCATCGTCGAAGGCGTCGGTAACAAGAACGACATAAAAGCCCGAATAAACCAGATTAAAAAGCAGATTGATGATTCGACATCCGATTATGACCGCGAGAAACTTCAGGAACGCCTGGCCAAGCTGGCCGGCGGCGTGGCGGTTATCAATGTCGGAGCTGCTACTGAGACCGAAATGAAAGAGAAGAAAGCACGGGTCGAGGATGCTCTGCATGCCACCCGGGCGGCGGTCGAGGAAGGTATCGTCCCCGGCGGCGGGGTGGCGTTCCTGCGCGCTCTTAAAAAACTCGACGAGTTGAAAGCCGACGAGGAAGAGATGGTCGGTATCAATATCGTCCGCAAGGCGCTCGAGGAGCCGATTCGTCAGATTGCCGATAACTCCGGCGTCGAGGGTTCCATCGTATTGGACAAAGTCATGAACCAGACCGGCGCCTACGGTTATAACGCTCTGACCAACACCTATGAGGACCTGATGAAAGCCGGGGTTATCGACCCGACCAAAGTCAGTCGAATCGCGCTGGAAAACGCCGCCTCTATTGCCGGTTTGCTTCTGACCACGGAAGCCATCGTGACCGACAAGCCCGAGGAGAAGAAGGCTATGCCCGGAATGCCCGGCGGCGGCATGGGCGACATGGGCGGCATGTATTGATTAACGCCTAACAACTCGATTTATTTAATGAAAAGACCCGGTTCAATCCGGGTCTTTTTTTTAGTCACTCGATTCAACACTCCGTGTTGGATTGTTGTTCCTGACGCTCCATGTCATACAGCCAGGCACAGAGCGCCTGAGAACTGCGTTACCCCGCAGAGCATGGGAACGAGGAGAATCACAACTCGTTCTCCAGTTTTTTAAGGCGTTCCCGGGCGTTGGCGATTTCCTCGAAAACCGGGTCCGCATTCCGCCAGAGATGCAGGAAGGTGCGGTACTGGCCGACGGCATCCCCGTACCGCTCCACGGCTTCATAGGCTGTCCCCAGGTAATAATGCATTTTAACGCTCCACGTGCCCATGAAAGCCCGACCCGGTTCATAATAGTAGAGCAGTTCTTCCAGGGTGTTGATGGCGTTGTCATATTGCGTGGCGGCCAGGTAGGCTTTCCCCAGCATGTATGTGTACGAAAACTCGTTGGTCAGTCTTACGGCTTTATTGAAATTCTCGATAGCCGCGGTTGCCCTCCCCTCGCTCAGATTAATGACGCCTTCGGCATATTGATAATTATACATGCCGCAAATATACCGTCCGGTATCTTTCGCCAGCTGCTGAACCACCTCCCGGGCGCGGTTAATCTGACCGTTTTGAACGAGTACCTGGACGTAAAAATCCATGTGATTGACGCTGTCGTCAGGATGCAATTCCCGGTAACGGGGAATGAATTCTTCCATTTCCGCCAGAGCCCGGGAATAATCCTTCATCTCGTAATGAATAAATGACTTCAGGAGTGATTTACTTAACACGGGGGAGGTGACAACCTGGTCTATGCGGTCGGCGGTAATGACATCGTTGGTGACTTCGAGAGCCTTCCCGATTCGGCCTTCGGCCAGGGGAACATAAACCTGGTAAAGCCGGGCGTTGGCGCGGTTGACAGCGTTATCGGAAATTGTCAGGGTTTGGCGGAATATTGACATGGCCGAGTCCGCTTCTCCTCTGAACAGGTGCAGGAGTCCGAGATATGAAAGAGAATGGATGAATTTTGGATTGATCGCAACGGCTTCCCGGTAGGAAGCCATCGCTTCCTCGAGTTTGCCGTTTGTACGGTAGATATCGCCGCGGGTGTCGTAAGGATTGGCTTCGTCGGGGGCAAGAGCGATATACTGATTGATTGCCCGGACTGCCTGTTCATAATCGCCCAGCCGGTTATAACAGTAGGCAAGGTGATTATAAGCCAATTTATGCAGCGTGTCCATATTGATCGTGCGGTTTAGATATTCAATGGCCTTTTCAGTGGAATCAAGTGTATAGTAAAATAATCCCAGCTGGTAATAGGCGTTTTTTTCGTCGGGGTAACGCTCGGTCAGTTTTTTGAGCTCACCGATAGCGGTTGTCCAGTCACGGTCGTTTGTGGCTTTAAGACTGCGGATATAATACTGGTCGCGGGTCCCGGCCCGGTCGAGGTACTTCGTCGCCCCTTCCAGGTAGCTTTTATCCCGAAGCAATGCCAGGTGATAATAAGCCATGGCGAAGGTGGAATCGTATTCCAGAGCTTTCTCGAAACTTCGTGCCGCCTCCTCCCGGTACATCTTGTTATTGTATTCGATACCCTCAAGATAATATCGATAAGCCCGGGGGGAATGAGTGGTGACATCAGCCACCAGCCGCAGACTTTCCTGACGGACTTCCTCGGGCAGGAGAACATTATTTTTTAACTGAACTACCAGCCGATCGACCAGCGAGAAGATGGTCATGGAGGTATCGCCGGTGACCCTTTCAGTAGCTATTACATTCCCCGAGGCGACCTCGACCATCTGCATGGTTAACAGTACGTCCGCCTTATCCTGCACATAGCTGCCGCTGAGAATCCACCGGGCATCAACTACCCTGGCCAGTTCGAGCGCCCTTATCGAATCGGGAGGACGTTTTCCTTCCCGGAGGAAATATTCCGAAAGGTCGTCAAGACGTTGCGTCGAAACCACCTGGATAAACTGCGATTCCGAAAGAGCAGCCGTCAGCAGGTGGGAAACGATCTCGCCCAGCCTGAGTGAATCGGAGGCGTCAGATAGATTCTCGAAATCCATTACCACCATACGGTTTTGCTGCGCCACCGCTTCCTGGGCAGGCCGGAATTCCAGCTGCCAGTCTTTCAGAATCAGAAACAGGAAGACAATTACAGCCGCCACCGACACGGGTACGAGGGACGGCCAGATTTTTTTGCGAATTCGTGGTTTTGAAATTTCGGCCGCAGTATCCGCCTTCTCACCCGTGGCTTCGGAGTCTAATGTTCTTATCAAATTCCTCACTTTGCGGCTGTGTTTCATCAGGTCAGCGGCCCCGGCGAATTTGGCTACCCGGTTAAAACAGTGTTCGCACTCCATCAAATGCAATTCCAGCTCGTATCTTTCCTCCTCTGAGAGCAAGCCAAGCTCGTAATGATGCAATTTAGCTTCAAATCGTTTGTCGAGACATTCGCTCATCAATCAATATCTCCATTTTCCAGACATCTCTCCAGTAAAGTCCGGGCTTTATGCAACAAGACATAAACGTGATTGCGGTTTAATCGCAGTTTCCGGCAGACTTCCTCCGTCGTGAAACCCTGGTAGTGCAGATTCAAAATCCGGGCGTACTTCCTGTTGACGGAGCAGATTTTTTTCAGACAATTAAGGAGATTATTCTCAAGGACAGGGTCAGGTTCGTAGTTATAGTTATCCTCAATGTAGTCGGAGGCAGGCACAATAATATCTCTCCGCCTTTTCTTCATGCTGATATAATTCAATAACCGGTTATGGATGATGCTGTAAGCCCACGCCACAAAGCTTTTTTGAATCTGTACGTTGACATACTCTTCTTTTATAAATAGTAAGGTGCCCTGGACCAGGTCTTCGGCATCTTCCTCATTCCAGACTCTTTGTTTGGCGAATAGAATGAATCTTAAATAAAGATACTGAAAAAGTTTTTTTTCAGCCTCTTTGTCCCCGGACTGCGCGGAAAGATATAACTCGTTAATATTCAACAACTACTCGCTTCGACAACAGGGGTTTTTACGGGTTAAATATATGACATTCTGTCAGTTGGAACAATCATAATTTGTTAAGAATATGGCTTCAGACAAAACTTAAGAGATAAATAGGACTTATAATTTTTGGAGGTAAAAATGTTCAGGGTCTTAATCATCGGCCTGTTGTTAATCCTGGTCTGTTTACCGCCTTCCGGTTCAGCCGCGGATATATTCGACGGTCCGGAAAGCGTTGCTTTCGATTCAATTACCAACCGCTATTTTATCAGTAATTATCGAGATGGTTCGATCGTCCAAATCGACCAATACGGCGACACTGGTTATTTCAAGACCGGTCTGGGTCACTGCTATGGTAACTGCATAAAAGATAATATCTTATATGTGTCGACCGACAACCGGTTCAAGGGTTTCGATGTGACTACCGGTCAAGAAATCTATGATCTCTATATTGCGATCCCCTCAAGAAATCTCGACGGTGTTACATATGATACCTCCGGTTATTTCTATGCCCTTTGCACCGGCGGTGTCATCTATCGGATTGACCTTAACGAAATGACATATGAAACACTGGTTAACAACGGTTTACCCAATCATCCCCAGGATATAATCTTTGATAAGTTCAATAACAGACTCCTGGTGGCTTCTTATGAAAGCGGTTCGGATATCATGCAAGTCAGCCTTCCCGATGGTACATTATCTACCGCCGGGGCCACCGTAACCGGTTTATTCGACGGCATCAATATCGATTATAATGGTTATATTTACCTGGCCAGCCATTACCCTCCCGGCATGGTATACCGTTATAATAACGATTTTACAATAGACCCGGAATTAATAAAGAACAATTATAACCAGCCTGCCGGTCTTGAATATAATCTCCGCGATGATATTGTCGCGGTCCCGGTATTCGGCAGCAACGAAGTCGATTTCATTCATCTTTATGTTGATTTTCAAGCCGATACCCTTTGGGGTTACGCCCCTCTGGAAGTAACTTTCACGGCTGCCAACGGCGTCCTGACCAGCGCCGCCGGAGCCGGCTGGGATTGGTCTTTTGGTGATGGCGAAACGGGTGAGGGACAAATGATCAACCACACCTATCAGAATCCGGGAGCTTATGAAGTCACTGTGACAATTGACCCGACCGAAGGCGATAACCACAGTTATACCAGATATGATTATATTATTGTGCTGGACGATTCTCTCATGGGGTCTGATATACAGGTTGAAACCGATACTTTTGAGGTTGCACTTGATCTTGTAAATAACATGCCTTTGAAAGGGCTGGTTTTGCCCTGTGAATTCTCGGGCGAAATGGAAGTCAATTTCCTGGGCTATTCGGTTGAAAGTACCCGGGCTGAGATATTCAATTCCGTTTCTTATCTTGATTTTGACCTGGCCAATAACCGTTTCACCTTGAATTTTGAGAATCTGCCCGGCATATATCTTTCAGCCGGTTCGGGACCGGTGATTAATCTGCGGTTCGAGATAGTCGCGGCTGATTCCGGGGACGCGATGGTGCTGACGATGACCGGTTATGACAGCTACAATCCAGTTTTTCACGGTGCTCTGACCGACTACGTTCCGGGACTGAAAACCGGTACGGTTACATATATCAAAACCGGTTGTTGCGAGGGGGTGACCGGGGACGCCGACTGCTCGGATAACGAACCCGACATCTCCGATATAACGCGTCTAATATCCTTCCTGTATCTGCAGGGTTCTGAGCTTTGCTGTGTAGCCGAAGCCGACGTCGACACTTCGGGCGGGAGCAATCCGACGGTCAGTGATGTGGATATTGCCGACATCACCTTTCTGATTGCCCACCTGTACCTTGACGGCCGCGCCCTTAAACCATGCCCGTAAGGTTTAACAAAGTCCATCTGCTATTTGGCATAAAAAAACCTGTCGGACTTTTCTGGTTCGGCAGGTTTGAACTGTTGATAACGAACCGGGTGACCTCCAGCTTGCTGTGGATACTTATTATAAAAGTAATAATTTTCCCGTTAATGCAGGCCAGGGTGGTTCACAGCTTGCTTTGGGATCAGTTCGCGGCGACACATAATTTTATTTTTCAATCTTCTTATTCAATAAAAATTACTTACACGGATTTATCTCATTCTTGTGACCAGTATATTTCATTCCCGTCGGGATAGAAGGCGATGTATCCATGAATGGTGTTTTCAGAGAATATAATCGAAGGGGCGAACGGTTCGGGTAATTAACCCGGCGGTTTCTGGCCAAGGTAAGGACTATGAATCGCCGGGAAATCATCTCCCCAAGGGCTGGTATGCTCTAGCAAGAAGGCTGATATCAAAGCCATGCCACAGACTGCGAATTGCTTCAAAGTTCACGTACCTCCAAACTTATTCTTGTTCACTTCATCTTATCTCGACGTAGGACGCTCAGAGTCGTCAATTGTGGAATGGCAGTTTTAACTTTCCATCGGTAATTGTTGGAAGCCGTTTAAATTTCAATCTACCTTTATTTTCGAGAAGCAGATAAAACAGCGGTAGGCGGACAAAGTCTTCCGGCCTATTCGATTTTTTTCGACCCCCTATCTCACAGCGGTATGCCTACCGACAATTCCAGGCCGAAACCCTCACAGTTGAAATTAATTTCCCGGCTTTCATCCTGCTCCAGTTTATGTCCTTTGGTAAAAGCCGTTTTGTAATAAAGCTCCGCCCGGTTGTTGACCCGGGTGGAAGTAAAACGAAAAAGCCCCAGCGCCACCCGGATGTAAAGATGTCGCCCCAGTTTGGCATCCGCACCATCAAGCGGGCTATACGGGTAATCGGGCAGAATCCCGGAAATAAAGCCCAGTTCCGGGTGAAAATAAACCGATGTCCGGGCTTCAGGGGCAAAACGGTAAAGCCAGCCCGCCCCCATACTGAACATGCGGACATAAGAGAGCTCTTTAACCGGAATATCTTTCCAGGTAATTTCCAGATTTAGAGCCAGGGCATTTTGATGGTTCAAATAATACTCCCCGGCCAGTCCCACACCATAAAACACCTTATCCCAGTCGTTCTTTCTATAGTATTCTTCTATATAATCCGCCGGTTTACCGGTTATGAAACCTCCGGTTATTTTCGGGACGAGCTGAAACCGGGTCCAAATGATTTTAACCTGTTTGGCTTCCCCGTTATTTTTAACCCGGGGGTAAGCCCGAAGGTTATCAACCGGGACGACCAGAAAAATTAAAATTACTCCAATAATCAGTGAAAACTTGCGACTCATAACTCAATCCTCCTTGGCTCGCTCTTTTGATGTACTCAAATATAGAGCAATTATACTAAGTTATTATTTAAAAGGCAAGTATTTTGACAAAAAAGGACACCGGACGAATAATTGTGATTTAAGTGATTACTATTGACCGGCCGGGTAATTTTTTTAATAAAGCTGATTTATATATCTACTTTTGGTCCTATATTAGACTACCCGATAAACCTTCCAACACGATTTTCACCCTGGTTTTCGAATCTCATTGACGTCTTTTCATGACTGACTCCTTTGTGAAATCAGCCACAAGATACTCTTAGCAACTCCTGTCAGCTAATGGGGAGCAGTATAATTGGACTCAGGCCGACAGTTAAGGTATTTTCAGTCGGTTATCTTCCAAGAACTTAGAGGCACGGGTATTATGTAAATTTGCTTTGACCTGACTAAAAAAGATTGACAAGTTACCGAAAAATGCTATAATAAGACCTGCCTGAAAGGGTGGTTAACCTTGAAAGTCTTTGACCTGAAGGGTCTTTGACCTGAAGGGTGTTTAATCTAAAGAGAGTTTGACCTGAAGGGTAGTCAACCTTTAAGGGCGGTATATAAAGAATTTTCATACTCCCCTGTAGCTCAGTCGGTAGAGCAGCTGACTGTTAATCAGCGGGTCGCTGGTTCGAGCCCAGCCGGGGGAGCCAAAATTCAATCCGCTGATTTCAGCGGTTCTTGTTTAACGCAAGACCCCGTGGGGTGATCCCCTCGGGGTCTCGTCGTTTCCGGCGTGTCCACGCCGACTTACGCCCGCCCGCACATTAA
>JAQUSF010000066.1 GCA_028715215.1 Candidatus Zixiibacteriota bacterium | reverse complement strand
TCGTACGACCCGGCGGTTTCCTGATGAAAGCCGTGGCCGGTATTTTTACAACTGATGCAAGCAGTGAGAAAAATCCGGAACAGGCGCTGGGACTGGTCGAAGCCGGTGAATATTATACACGTCTTCCTTTTGATATCACTATAGAATGAAACTGCGGTTGTAAAAAAACCCGCCCTAAGGCGGGTTTTTTTAATGAGTCGGTTATTCGTAATTAACGAACTCCTGTTGCCAGGCAATACGCTGGAAAGTCCGCACCATGGGTGTTTCCGGAGGTAATTTGTTCGGGTCATTCAGGTCATTGTCAAAGCGATAATCGCGGGTCGGGGCGGTGTAATAGGCGTCCCACGTTCCGTATTTCCATATTCCCGTAGCTTGCACGGAACGCCACAAACAGACCATCGAACCCTGGATGGTAAATTTAGTGGTGTTCCAGTGTTCAAGGAAACGCGGCAGGTTGGCCAGTCCGCCGCCGTAACTGGTGAGCTGGGGGGTTCGGTCGCCGGTGATGATGGAAACGTTGACCTGGGTGGGACTGACCGTGCGGCTGGTCATCGAACCGGAAGAATTGGCATCGTTCCAGTTGTTGGAAAGAAATGTCACGGCGTCGGCAATAATGGCCGCCGGCTGCTTGTTGGTTGCGCTGGTGTTATAATCACCTTTGACATATACCGGATTTTCGCAATAAACCGAGAGAGGATTACCGATATCGATGCCATTAACCAGACGGGTGGCGTTAAAACCTGACCGGTGGTCGGAGGCATAGAGCACGCCATTGGTCGGGAAATAACCGCTGGCAGCCAGCTTGGCCATGTCGATATCGGTTGAATTGACCCACTTGTCTTCACAGTCGTCGTAAAACGAGGTATTGGTGATGGTACCCGTCGGTAACAGAGCGGACACGTTCGTCCAGACACCGGGGGTACCGGTATAGGGCGACAGGGCAAACGGAACACCGTCGACTATTTTAAAGGTTGCTTTTAATTCATAGGAATCCGGGTTGCCGCTTGACCTTTCGATGATTTTATGGGTATCGCCGCTGCTGTTGGTCAGGGGGAGGTTGAGCTCTTCCTGCCCGAAAGCATTATCACGGACATTTCCGCCCCATCGGGCCGAGGCTTTTTCATACCAGTCAGAGCGTTTGGCGTCGAGCCAGTAACCGTCTTTATACATCTGCTGGTAGTTGCCGTTGTTATCTTTAAAACGGACATTGCCGCTGACCACCGAAACACCATAGCCGGAAGGGAAGCCGTGATGAATACTGCCGGAAGCGGTAACACGGCCGTCGAACGAAAGGTTGGTGGTCGCCTGGAGATACATGTTGCCGTTAACATGCACCCGCCCGGTGACCACCATGTCGTTGGCCGGGGTGGTCCAGAGGTCGTTTTCATAGAAGACCGCGAACTGGAAGATTGGCACCAGGGCGGTTTCAAAAGTCTGGGACATGGACAGTTTGGCGTTCTCAACTTCGCTCTGAGCCGTTGAATTGATACTGAAAGTTTTCACCAGGGCGTGAAGTCCGGCCAGAGAACCGGTTGCCAGAACCCGCTGAGTGGCCGGACCATCATCGACAGTAACATATAAGACATTGCAATTGTTTATATTTTCAGTTCCCGACGGCAGGGAGGTCGGGGGGGCTCCGGTGGTTTCATACTTATACTGGATGTCGGCGGCGGCCTTGTCCAGCCCGGCTTCCGCGGCATAAAAAGCTCTCATGTCCTGAAATTCATTACCTGCAATAGAGACCTCGTCATCTGAGGTGGACAGGGCCGCCAGTCCAATCAGGGTCAGCATGCCCACCATCAGAAGAGCGATTAACGTGACGAAACCTCTTTCATTAACGTTCACAGCTGACAACATAATCCTTAATTCCTCCCTTGTCCTTTAATCAGGATATTAATCCGAAGGACGTTATAATATCATTCTTCGTAACCGACGAACTGTTGTTGCCAGCTGGTACGCTGGAAAACCCGGACTACCGGAGCTTCAGGCGGCAGTTTATTCGGGTCATCAAGGTCGGTATCGTATGCCCATTTACGGTTGGGCGGGTTGTAGTAGGAGCCGTTCCAGATGCCGTCCCCCTGCACCGAGTTCCAGAGGTTGACGGCCGAGCCGCACCAGTTGAAATCCTTACTGCTCCAGTTTTCAAGGAAGCGGGGCAGGTTTTCGAAACCGCCGCTGTAATCGGACGAGGTTGTCTCGACATTACCGGTGACATAAGAAACATTCACGGTGGTATTGGCTGCCGGTCGATAGGATTTGTCCATATTACTCTTGGCGTCGTAACCGCTGGCGCTCCAGTTGTTAGACAGGAAGGTAACGGCATCCGCCATTACCGATGCCGGATTTTTATTGGTCGAATTAAAATTGCCGTTGAAATAGACGGGGTTTTCACTGACAATAGTCAGACCGGCATCAAGCTCGGCGCCGTTATTGATACGCAGAGCCGGCCATTCGGCGGAACTGGCGATATCATCAGAGAAATATACCACCCCGTTATCAGGTTCATAACCTTCATCGTAGAGTTTTCCTATATCCAGTTCACAACAATCGACCCATTGGAGTTCCCGCTGGTCATAGAATTTGTTAGCAGTCTGGGTGATAATGCCCTTGGAAGCCATATCGGCGGTAACGTTGTTCCAGACACCGCCGACCTTCTGGTAAGCCTGACCGTTGATGAATTTCAAGGTGGCCAGGTTTTCATAGGAATCAGGGTTACCCGTGGCCCGCTCGATAATCTTATGCGGGTCGTCGGCGTTGGACAAAGGCAAATTAAGTTCTTCCTGGCCGTGGGCGGCGTCCTGGACGCGGCCCTGCCAGCGATAGACCGAAGTATCATACCAGTAACTGTCATAGGAATCCAGCCAGCCGGCGCCCTGTTTCATCGACTGATAGTTACCGGCAGCATCTTTAACTAGGACATCACCGGTACCCGCACTGCCGGGGCCTTTACGGCCGTGAATCATATTACCCGAAGCGGTTACGTAACTGTCCATCTTCAGGGAGCTGTTAGCCTGCAGATAGAGGTTGCCGTTGGAGTGAACTCGGCCGATAAGAGTCATGTCCGCTCCGGGGGCGATTTCCAGGTCGGTTCCGTAGAAAACGGCGAACTGGAAAATGGGCACCAGGGCGGTTTCAAACGACTGGGACATCAAAAGCTTGGCATTTTCCTGCTGACTCTGCGCACTCGAATTGATGGTAAACGATTTCACCAGAGCGTGCAGTCCGGCCAGGGTCCCGGTGGTAAGAGTCCGCTGGGTCGCCGGGCCGTCATCAATCGTCGCATAAGTGACCTGGCAGTTATTTATATTTTCCGAGCCGGAGGGCATGGTAGTTGGCGGCACACCGGTGCTTTCATACTGGTTTTGTAAAACCGCGGCCGCCTTGTCCAGCCCGGCTTCGGCGGCATAGAAAGCCCGCATGTCCTGAAGCTCGTTGCCGGCGATGGAGACTTCGTCATCGGAAGTTGACAGAGCCGCCAGACCTATCAGGGTCAGCATACCCACCATAATCAAGGCTATAAGGGTAACAAAACCCCTTTGTGATTTCAGACATTTCAGATTCATATTTACCCACCTTCTCTTTAAATATTTCTAAGGTTAACCGTGGACGTATAAGTTCTCAGGCGGTAACCGCTGTTGGGGTCTTCCGCTACGATCGTGGCTTCGTAGTCGGGATTGCGGGAACGTCCGGTCACCGAGATTAAAACCTCGGTAACGTCATTAATTAAAACCGGCTGGTCGACTATGGTTCCGTTTTTGAGTTTGTACTGGAACTGTAAATCGGTGATGTTGTCGGCGAAAATCTGCGGCGTCTGTCCCGGCAACTGCATCATCAAAGTCGGATGTTGCGGGTCGGTGGTATGGTCCACGAAAAACTTGATCTGGTTCATGGACAGAAGAATGGCGTCAGCGCCGTAGCATTTCGACAGGGGCATGGTGTTGTGCTGGATATGCTTGGAACCTGTCTGGACATGGGTAATTAAAAACCATTCGCCGCCGCCGGAGTCGGGTTCGAAAATATACACCCACTGGTCATCGTGGAAACAGGAAACATCAGCTCCACATTTTAGCTCGGCAGACGGCAGGGGCATGGCCGAGGACAGATAGGAGTCGCAGTTGTTGGTCCGGTAAGTCAGGGTAATCGTGTCCGGATTGGTGTTGGCGGGCGTAATACCCTGCAAACCCTGAGGCAGCTGGTTTCCGGCCATTCTGATATGCCGGGTCAACTCGTCTATAACCACGCGGGCGTTCTGTTGTATTTCCGTAATATCATCCTGGGTCATGTAGTTTTTGTGCTGAGTAACATAGGCGCGAAAGACCGCCAGCGTTATGATACTCGTGACCGTCAGGGCGATCAATACCTCTAATAAGGAAAAACCGTCGGATTGTCTTATTTTTCTTAAGATTACTTTCATAATATCACCTGCTTTGAAAATATTTTTTCCCAAGATATCTATTTTATAGGTTTCTGACGTTGACCGACGAGGTATAAATGCGGGAAGGCGTGCTGAAGGATTTCGTACCGGAAGTATCACCGGAGCTTCCCGTAATGCTTATCTTAACTTCCCGTATGTCGCTGGCCAGAACCGGCTGGTCGGTCACGAGGTTGTTCTTAAGGATATATCTTAGCTGGAGGTCGGAAATATCCTCGGCGAAAACCTGTGGTGGTTGCCCCAGCACCTGCAACATTAACCGGGGATGGTCCGGGTCGGTAACGTTGTCGACATAATATTTCAGCTGCTGGACAACCATGACCAGGGCGTTGTTGGTATAGGCTTTTGAAAGAGCCATCGTCCCATGGTAAAGGTAACGGGAGCCGTTGTCCACGTTGCTGATAAGGAACATCTCCCCGCCCCCGGAATCCGGTTCATAAATATATGCCCACTGGTTGTCATGAAAGCACGAAATATCACTGCCGCATTGAATGACCGAACTGCTGCTGCTCATGGTGGTAAGAAGGCCGGTTTCGCAGTTGCCCACCCGGTAAGAAAGGGTGATGGTGTCCGGATTGGTATTGGCAGGTACAATAGCCGGAATGCTTAAAGGCAAGTTGTTGCCGGCCATCCGTATCTGGCGTGTTAATTCGTCAATGACCACCCGGGAATTCTGCTGAATATTGGTAACGGCATCCTGAGTCATGTAATTTTCGTGTTGCGTTAAATAAGCCTTGAATACCGCTGTCGTGATTATTCCGGCAATCCCCAAAGTAATCAAAACTTCCAGAATCGTTACACCTGTTTGTCCCAGAAGCATCCTTAACTTCATAATATCTCCCCTATAATGAATCCGTTCTGATGAAAGTTGTCATGGAATTGGTTTTAGTCTGCGCTTTGATGTCTTCCCAGACAACCTGAACATCAACCTGGCGAAGATGACTGCCGGCGTTGGTAATAGTCCAGTTGCGGACTATCTCACCGACGGTGTCGGTACCGCTACCGGCCGGTAAACTACTCATCCCCCGAAACTGCTCGATTTTTTCCTGAAGCAGGTTCGTGGCAATAGTAGTTTTATTGGACCAGTCATTACCATCCAGGGCAACCATGGCCATATTCAAAAGCAGTAACAATGCCATACTCAGAATAATCATGGCGATAAGGACCTCGAGAATGGTAATGCCTCTTGTGTTGGATACATTTGATATCTTCATAATTATAACCCTTATTTTTTCGATTTATTAAGTAAATGCCGTGCCATCGGAAAAGAAAACTTATCAGGTCGTCTATCGGGCTGATATCAGCATGAACGGCAACAAGATAATTTCATTTAGATGCTTTTGAAAAAACATTATGCCGGTTTATTTGATTCAATAACGACTCCGACAATATTTAATGACCAATAGAGTATGGGGAAAAACCTATAAAATAATAATGACTGATATGGCAGGTACAAAAAAGGAGGAAATTTTTCCCGGCATTTTTTGCTTTCACGAAAATCCTTTTATTTTATACTATGGAACCGAGCGGTAAAAGATAATGTTTTAACAAATAAAACAGAGGAAGAGAGATATTATGAACAAGAATATCGGTACCGCAGATAAAATCATCAGGATAATCGTCGGTATAATTATTATCGCTCTGGGAATATATTACCGGAGCTGGTGGGGTCTTCTGGCCGTCATTCCCCTGGGGACGGCCGTGTTTGGTTTTTGCGGGCTTTATCCTCTTCTGGGGATAAATACGTGCAAGAGGAAATGACCGGTGGTTATAACCCGCGCCAAGTGATTGCCTTTGGTTCAAAAAAGTATTTTAGTTCAGGAGTATACCTGTAACGTGGCGAGGTACCATGCTTTTTGGAGCGCATCAGTCGATTGCCGGAGGTGTTTATAACGCTGTTTACCGGGGACAAAAAGCCACCTGTGACACCATTCAGATGTTCAATAAGGCCAATAACCAGTGGCATGCCAGGAAACTTGCCGATGATGAGGTTGAAAAGTATTTTAAGGCTATCGAAGAAACCCGGGTGACGGTAGCCTGTTCGCACACCAGCTATCTTATTAATATCGCCTCTCCGGAAGCTGAACTCAATGAAAAATCATACCGGTCCCTGAAAGAAGAAATGGAGCGCTGCCGGATTCTCCATATCCCCAGCCTGGTCATGCATCCGGGCGCCCATGTCGGAGCCGGTGAAAAAGCCGGTCTGGAGAAAATAATTGAAAATTTGAACCGTCTTTTCGATGAACTGCCTGACCACCCGGTAGTGCTGTGTCTTGAAACCACTTCCGGTCAGGGAAGTAACCTGGGCTATAAATTCGAACAGCTGGCTGCCATTATTGACAAGGTTGAAGATAAAAAGCGGGTGGGTGTTTGCCTGGATACCTGTCATATTTTTTCCGCCGGGTATCCGTTGAAGGAAAAAAAGGCTTATAAGCAAACCATGAAGGCTTTTGACGCCATTATTGGTGTTGATAAACTGAAAGTGATTCATGTCAATGATTCTTTGAAGGAATTCGCTTCCCGGCGTGACCGGCATGAACATATCGGTCAGGGGCAAATCGGCCTGGAGGGTTTTCGTCATCTGGTCAACGACCGCCGTTTGAAAAAAATCCCCATGATCCTGGAAACACCAAAGGGAGAAAGCCTTCAGGTAGACATTGAAAATTTAAAGGTTCTGCGTTCGCTGGTTGTCAGGTGAGAGGACCTCAGATAATAAATGCCCGGGTCTTCACTTTTACTTGCATCTCCCTTCGTCTTGGCTTACTTTAATGGCCTATGAAACTGGGAATTATCGGTAAACCGCAATGCGGGAAAACCACGATTTTTAATGCCGCCTCGCAACAACAGGAGGCCGTCGGTGATTTCAGCCAGAGCCTGCACCGGGCCATAATTAAAGTACCCGATAGAAGAGTGGAAAAAATTGCCGAGATTTCCAAGCCGGATAAAATTTCTTTTGCCGAGATAGAATTCCTCGATGCTCCCGGTTTTACCGGGAAAGGCCGGGATGCCGGTGAAAGTGAAATAAATCCGGAACTCCGCCTTATGGATGCTTTAATTCTGGTGATTGACTACTTTTCCGACCAGGCTGACCCTGAACATGATATCAGAAACCTGATTGACGAGATGATTCTTTCCGACCAGGTTCTGGTCGAAAATAACATCGAGAAAAAGACCCGTAAAATTAAATTAAGCGGCGATAAAACCGGAGCCCATGAGCTGGAGCTTTTAAGCCTTTGTCGGGCGCATCTTGAACAGGAAAAGCCCCTGATAGAACTGGCGTTCACCGAGGAAGACGAAAAACTGTTGCGCGGATACATGTTTTTGACCCGCAAACCGTTTCTCATAGTGTTGAATATTTCCGAAGATAAATTGTCCGGGGCGGCCCGGATTCAAAAAGAATTCAGTCATTTTATTATGCCCGGCAAACAGGAATTAATGGTCATATGCGGAAAGATTCAGATGGAACTGGTGGGGCTGGAAGATTCCGAAAAGCAGTTGTTTCTAAAGGAGCTGGGTATTTCCGGGCTGGCTGTCGACCGGTTTATACAAAAATCATATGAGCTTCTGGGATTGCTTTCTTTTCTGACTACCGGGCCGCCCGAGGCTCGTGCCTGGACTATAAAAAAGGGCACCACCGCCCTTAAAGCGGCAGGGGTGATTCATTCCGACATTGAAAGGGGTTTCATCCGGGCTGAGGTCATCTGCTATGAGGATTTCATCGAGTTAAAAACCCCGGCGGCCATTAAAGCCGCGGGCAAGATGAGACTTGAGGGAAAAGATTATATTGTTCAGGATGGTGATGTTATTTTATTCCGGTTCAACGTTTAAGAAAACGGAACCGTCACGGGGTCTTCCTGTTTAAAATAATGAGGTGTTCAATTTTTGCTCATTTCGGCCGATAAAGTAATAGCCGAAATTGGTTAAGGTTAAACGGATATAAGGGATTATGGAAGATATCAAGACGGAAATTGAAGAAAAAGACAAACAGAGTGAGATACAAATTTTACCGGTGTTGCCGTTGAAAGGGACGATTGTCTATCCTTTTCTGGTAGTACCGTTGATGATTCAGCAGTCGGAGCAGGCACGCCTTGTTGATGACGCCCTGATGCGGGGGTCGCGTATAGGCCTTTTTCTGCAGAAAGACGCCAAGATTGAAACCCCGGGTCCGGATGACCTCTATCCGGTTGGTACCTCGGGCAGCATTCTGAAAATGCTGCGCTTTCCCGATGGCACGGTACGGTTTCTAATCCAGGGGCTTAGTCGTATTCGAATCCGCCGGTTTATTAGTGGCAGTCCGCATCTCCAGGCGGAGGTGGAACTTTTGGAGGAAGTCACCACCAACACCATCAAGATGGAAGCGCTTCAGCGTAATATCAACGAACAGATAAAACGTCTGATGGAACTGGCGCCGTACCTTAACGAGGAGTTCTACGTAACCGCTATAAACCAGGATACTTCCTCCAAGCTTGTCGATTTTGTAGCTTCCAATCTTAACATCTCTCTCCAGCAAAAACAACAGCTTCTCGAGGAAGTCAATATCTTCAAGCGGATGCAGATGCTCTACCAGTTTATCAACAAGGAGGTAGAGGTTCTGGAACTGTCGCAAAAGATACAGGCTCAAGCGGCCAACGAACTGGGCAAATCGCAACGTGATTATATCCTTCGCGAACAGCTTAAAGCTATCAAACGGGAGCTGGGCGACTTGGATGAAAAAGGTGATGCGGCTGAATTCGAGAAAAAAATCAAGGAAGCTAAAATGCCCGATTATGCCGAGCAGGCGGCTTACAAGGAACTGGACCGACTGGCGAATATGAATCCCTCGTCAGCGGAATACACGGTTTCCAGAACTTACCTGGACTGGCTGGTAGCTCTGCCCTGGAGTAATGCCACCGAGGATATCCTGGATTTGAAAAAAGCCAAGAAAGTACTTGATGAGGACCATTATGATTTGACGAAGGTCAAGGACCGCATTCTGGAGCATCTGGCAGTTCGCAAGCTCAAGAAAGATATAAAAGGACCCATCCTCTGTTTCGTGGGACCTCCCGGGGTGGGCAAAACCTCGCTGGGGCGTTCCATCGCTCGTGCCATGGGGCGGGAGTTTGCCCGTATTTCCCTCGGCGGAATGCATGACGAAGCCGAGATTCGCGGCCATCGCCGCACTTATATCGGTTCCATTCCGGGGCGGATTATCCAGAATATCAAACGCTGCGGTCATAACAATCCGGTGATAATGCTCGATGAAGTCGATAAAATCGGTTCCGATTTCAGAGGTGACCCGGCTTCGGCTCTTCTGGAGGTTCTGGACCCCGAGCAGAACGACACCTTTACCGACCATTATCTGGACCTGCCTTTTGACCTGTCGCGGGTAATGTTTATTACCACGGCCAACTGGATGGAACCCATTCCTCATGTTCTTCGCGACCGGATGGAAGTGATCGAACTTCCTGGCTATACTGATATCGAAAAGCTTTTTATCGCCAGGCGGCATCTTATCCCCAAGCAACTGGCTAATCATGGTCTGAGCGATGAAAACCTGGTGTTTCAGGATAGTGCCATCAAGATGCTTATTGACGGCTATACTCGCGAGGCCGGTTTGCGGAATTTGGAAAGAGAAATTGCCTCGGTTTCCCGGAAAATCGCCCGCCAGGTAGCCTCGGGCAGTAAAAAGAAAACCATTCTCAAGGATAAGGATATTGCCAAACTGCTTGGTCCGGTCAAGTTCTCACGGGAAGTCCTGTCACGCCAGGGACGGGTGGGAGTTGTCCCCGGTCTGGCTTATACTTCAGCAGGCGGGGAAGTGATTTTTGTAGAAGCCACTTCGATGCCGGGCAAGAAAAATTTGATGTTGACCGGTCATCTCGGCGATGTCATGAAAGAATCGGCCCAGGCGGCGTTGTCATTCATCCGTTCCAACTGTACCGGGTTCAATCTCAATCCGGATCTTTTTGAAAACCAGGAAATTCATATACATGTTCCCTCGGGAGCCACGCCCAAAGACGGTCCCTCGGCGGGGATAACCATTGCCGTGGCGCTGGCTTCACTGCTTACTCAAAGGCCGGTCAAGTCCTGTCTGGCCATGACCGGTGAAATAACTCTGCGCGGTGAACTACTGCCGATCGGCGGTCTCAAGGAAAAACTCCTGGCTTCGGTCAGGCTGGGGGTGAAAATGGTCATCCTGCCCGAAGACAACCGCAAGGATTTAAGCGATATCCCAAGTGAAATAAAAAAGAAATTGAAAATTAAATTCTTTTCCGATGCCCTGCAAGCTGTTAAATTTGCTCTGGATGTTTCCCCCGGTGATAAATCCCGGAAAGGAAAAACCGACCGGAACCTAAAGACGGATACTAAAGAAAAGGTTTCATAAGTCAGGATTTTTGTTATGAAACTGGTTACGTCGGCTCAGATGCGTGCAGTGGACCACGAAACCATCGTCAATCAAGGCATACCCGGAGCCGAGCTGATGGAAAATGCCGGAAAAGGCACCGCCTGGGGCATTCTCGAACTGCTTGACACTAACCCCGAAGAAACGACCGTAGTTGTCTTTTGCGGCAAGGGGAATAACGGCGGCGATGGTTTTGTCGTGGGCCGTTATCTTCACCAGGAGGGGGTCAACGTTGTTATTTTCTACCTTGGTACCCCGGAGAATTTTTCACCCGATGCAAAACTGAATTTCGAAAGCGCCCAAAAATGCGGTCTGGATATGTTCGAGGTTAAAACAATAGCGGACCTTCCCGAAAATCTCGATTGCGATATTGTCGTTGACGCTCTGTTCGGTACCGGTTTTGAAGGTGCTCCGCGAGGACTGGCGGGAGAAATAATCGAATATATCAACCGGCAGGAGGTGACTATCGTGGCCGTGGATATTCCTTCCGGTCTTAATGCCGACAACGGCCGGCATGAAGGCACGGTAATCGAGGCCGACTGTACTTTTACGATGGCTCTGCCCAAATACGGCTTATACCTTTCACCCGGCAGGGAGCTGTCGGGGATAGTCGAAATTGTACCCATCGGGGTGCCGGATATGGTTGTGGAAAAGTTTGACCTGTTGAATGAACTGATAATCCCGGATGATGTCATCGAATTTCTGCCCGAACGCAAGCCTGATGGACACAAGGGTGATTTCGGCAAGCTCTTTATTTTGGCCGGTTCCACAGGTTTGACCGGGGCGGCGGCGATGGCCGGGGAGAGTGCGGTCCGAAGCGGTGTGGGGCTGGTCAAAGTCGGGTGCCCCAAAACCACCCAGCCGGTCTTAGCGATAAAACTAACCGAGGTGATGACCGTTCCGTTGCCCGATGTCGCCAAAAAAGGATCCCTGGCCCTTCGGGGACTGGGAGAAATTCGCCAATATATTGAAGAACATGACGCTGTAATAATCGGTCCGGGTCTTGGTCGTCACCATGAAACCTTCGAGCTGGTGCGCCGGATTTTAAGCCGGCTGGAGACGCCGGCGATAATCGATGCTGATGGTTTGAATGCCCTGGCCGGACATTTGGAGTTAATAAAAAACTGCCCGGCGCCGCTGGTGTTGACGCCTCATCCGGGTGAATTTAAAAATCTGACGGGGGAGGCGGTACCTGATGACTATCTTGAAAAAGCCGACCTGGTCAGAAAATACAGTGCTTTATGGGGCACGGTCATTATCCTTAAAGGCAGTCCGACCCTTGTGGGGTCGCCTGATAATTTATGTTATTTCAACCAGACCGGCAATTCCGGTATGGCAACCGGCGGGTCAGGGGATGTTCTCTCAGGCATAATTGGTTCTTTTCTGGCCCAGGGAATGAAAACCCTGGAAGCCTCTCTGGCCGGTGTTTTTATCCATGGACTGGCCGGTGACCTGGCCGCAGAAGCTCTGACGGAACGGGCTATGAAAGCCGGGGATATCATTGATTATCTTCCCCGGGTCTTTCAGATGCTTGGTGAATAAGGATTTATCTTGATTTAAAGGTTTAAATTATCATATAATAGGCAGTTTAGTTTAAGGGGCATAACCCGACTTCGAGATAAAATCCGGAGGTTGGTTCTTACTGGTTTAGATCGTTTAAAAACTTGAACAAATAAAAGCATAACATTATTAAATTAAAGGATTTCTTTGCGGAGTAAAGGCAATGTCGAAAAACATATCTTTAAAAATCTGTCCTCGTTGCGGGAGTCGCAATTTACAGGTTGAAGAGGAGGAAGGTAAGGACCGTCTGGTGGTAATATGCGAGGATTGCGATGAAGTTTTTGAACTGCATAACAAGAGTTTCAAAGAGCCTCGCCCCCCGAAGATGAGAGAGAAATTTAAAGATGATTATGACCGGAAAGACCATGGTTTTTCCAAGAAAAACAAATTTAAAAATCGCAGTGATAAATCCTGGTAGTTTTTAAACATAACTGAAATTGAGTATATCTTCCACGAGCGGTCAGGCCGGCTGTAACCCGCCTGCCATGCTGGCAATTATTATTCTACTTATCATAAGTATAATTCCCTTTTTAACCGCTAAGGGGTAAGACTCACCCCATACGAATCTTTATTAATCTTTTTCGTGAGTTGCCTGTCCCAGTTGTATGAATCGAAAAATTTTTATGGTGAGGTGGTCTGTGAAGTTTACGGATGTTTTAGAGAACCTGACTCCGGCTGTTTTTATGTTTCTGCTGGTTTTTATTTCCTCCGCTCACGGCAAGGAGCAAAATATTGACAGTTACTGGGGTGGCGGGTTGATTGTGACGGACGGTCAGTTTAACGACTGGGTTGATGTCCCGGTAACTTTTTTCAAAGATGAGAAAGTTTCTGTGGGAGTGGCCAATGATTCAGCCCATTTATATATTCTTTTTCGTTTTACCGACCGACAATGGGCACGCTTGATACGGATGGGGGGGCTGTCGGTCTGGGTGGATAATCAGGCGAAGAAGAAAAAAGATTTCGGTCTTAAATTCAGCGGCGGACCGAAATTCGATTCGGCACAAATGGCGCCGAGGAAAAGCACGCCCGAAAGTCAGCGGTTACGTGACGACCGCCGGGGAGAGATACCCGAAAACCAGTTGCTTGTTATCGACAAAGCCCGGCTGGTGGAAAAAATAATTCCCATGGACGGTTCCGAGGGACCGCAGATTTCCTGCGGTATGACACAGGACTTTTATACTTTCGAATTCAAAATTCCCCTGAAGAAAAGCGAATTGAACTGTTACGGCGCCGGGGTCGCTGCAGGGGATAAAATAAGTATCGGTTTGATATGGGGGGATATGGAACAATTTAAGGGACGACGTGCGGAAGGCGGCGGGCCTGTGTCCGGTGGGATAGGCGACGGTCCGATGGGCGGTGGTCCTCCTCCCGGAGGCATGCCCGGCGGCGGACCTGGCGGAGGGCGCATGCAAATGCCGGAAAAACAGGAAATATGGCTGAAAACAAAATTGAGTGTGTCATCGGCGGCTCAAACGGCCCCGAACCCCTGACCGACCTTCCCCGGAAAAAGAGCACAGCCGTTCAACGGTTGTGCCCTTTTTTTTAATAAATTTTCCCGCTCCGACGCGGAGTGTCCGGCACTGCGTTCCTATGCGGAGCGTGGGAACAAGATTACTTTCTTTTTAGTTTGCGACAGTAGTTAGAGTCGGTTTTTTTGTGGGCAAGCTCATTAATTATTTTTACAGTGATTTGTTTTGTCGGATAATTATATAAATTACTCCTTTTTTACGGTACAAAAAGGTGCGACCTGAGTGCGATGTATACTAATTTTATCCCAGACGTTACCGGTAACGTAAGGCTCATTTTTTAGCCATTGTTTTTCAAGTTCTTCACGAGAAGGAAAATCACATACTATCATCGAGCCGATCATCATGCCGTCATCATCTAAAATACCTGAGGCATACAACCATTTGCCGTTGTCATATAGTTCCCTGGCGGATTTTAAGTGTGCCTCCCGCGCCGCCATTCTTCGAGCCAGTGCCTGGCTGTCGGTGCCGTCATAGGCAATTACTATAAATTGCATATATACTCCTGAATTTCATTATTTTTCATAACTGAATAATCCTGCAGATGTGGTCATATACCGGATAAAATTAATCAACGATAAAAAGTGTTACACCGGTTTCGGTAAACCAGTGGTCAGCCCTGTAACCGGGGGTATATTCGACCATACGCACTCTGAGGTCACCAAACTGTCGGGTTCTCCAATAAGCCATGCCCGTTTCACCGGTATGCTCGGTCGGTTCAATTTTGTTCCATTCCGTAATTCCGAACGGCAGATTAGTAATATTCATAATATGCCTCCTTCAAGTTGCCATATTTGTTTTATGTCTGCTAACTTAAAAGAGAGTTATTACCCAACAGACTCTTTATTTTACACTTTTCCGTGGCAGTGTTTGTACTTTTTGCCGGAGCCGCAGGGGCAGGGGTCATTGCGGCCGACTTTGGGCATGTCCCTGCGGATGGTTCGGTCTTGTCGGCCGGCCTGCGAGGCTTCCGCCATCGGGTTTTTCTCCAGCTGTCCCTCGGGCATCACGGCTCCCTGAGCCAGACCCATACCGGTTGAGTCACGGTGTTGTGTCACCAGTTCCGGTTGCCGGCGGCGCTCCGCCCGGGAGGCTTCGGGGATATTTACCTGCAGTTTGAATACCAGGTTGACAATTTCGCGGTCGATGGTGTTGACCATCCGCTCGAAAGCTCCGAAAGCTTCCCTTTTGTAGATGTCAATCGTTTTGCCCATGCCGCCGTGGTAGGCGCGCAGGCCGATACCGGTGCGCAGTTCATCCAGCTCGGCCAGGTGGTCGCGCCAGTGCCGGTCGATGGTGGATAGAACGGCGAAACGCTCCAGCTGGCGCATGATGGATGCACCGTAGGCGGTCTCTTTCTGGTTGTAAAGGGCCATGATGGTCCGCAGGACGCCTTCCCGGAGTTTCTCCGGCGTCAGGGCGGGGATGTCTTCATCTTTGAATTTAAGATTGATAAGAAAGGTTTTGCGTAAGTCTTCGGTAAAAGAATTGAGGTTCCAGTTTTCAGCGTACTGCTTTTCAGGGCAGTGTATCTCGATAAGGCGGTCGAGGACTTCGCCGAACAGGTCCACAACTTCGTCCTTGATGGATTCGCGTTCGAGGGCGGCCAGACGGCGTTCATAAATCCACTTGCGCTGGACATTCATGACATCGTCGTATTCGAGGGTATGTTTGCGGATGGCGAAATTCTGGGCTTCGACTTTTTTCTGGGCGCGTTCGATAGCCTTGGTGACCATGCCATGGGTGATGACTTCACCCTCTTTAACGCCCATACGGTCGAGCACCGAACCGAGACGGTCGCCGCCGAACAGGCGCATCAGGTCATCCTCGAGCGAGAGGAAGAACAGCGACGAGCCGGGGTCGCCCTGGCGGCCCGACCGGCCGCGTAACTGGCGGTCGATGCGCCGGGACTCGTGGCGTTCGGTGCCGACGATATGCAGGCCGCCCAGTTCAACCACGCCGGAGCCGAGCTTGATATCGGTACCACGGCCGGCCATGTTGGTGGCGATCGTGACCGCCCCTTTCAAACCGGCGTTGGCCACTATCTCGGCTTCTTTCTGGTGATGTTTGGCGTTCAGGACATGGTGAGGTATGCCTTTACGTTTGAGCATGCGCGAGAGCGTTTCGGATACCTCGACCGATACCGTTCCTACCAGGACCGGCTGGCCTTTTTCGTTTTTCTCCGAGATTTCGTCGATAATGGCGTTGTATTTTTCGCGGCGGGTGCGGTACACCTGGTCGTCGCGGTCGTCGCGGATGCAGAGTTCGTTGGTCGGGATGACCATGACATCGAGCTTGTAAATATCCCAGAACTCCGCGGCTTCAGTTTCCGCCGTACCGGTCATGCCGGCCAGCTTTTCATACATGCGGAAATAGTTCTGCAGGGTGATGGTGGCCAGCGTCTGGCTTTCGCCTTCAATCCTGACGCCCTCCTTGGCTTCGATAGCCTGATGCAAACCGTCGGAATAACGCCGCCCCGGCAGGATACGCCCGGTGAACTCGTCGACAATCATGACCTTGTCATCCTGCAGAACATACTCGACATCTTTTTCATACAGGGAGTAGGCGCGTAAAAGCTGGTTGATGGCGTGTACTTTTTCCGAGCGTTCGCTGTGCAGGCGGTACAGCTCGTCGGTTTTTTTCTGGCGTTCTTCGGGGGACAGCGATTCGTCGCCGTCCAGTTCCGAAAGCATGGTGGACAGGTCGGGAATTTCGAAAAGTTGCTGCTCCTCCTTGGTAAACTGGGTATTGCCCAGGTCGGTCAGGGCAATGGTATGTTCGCGCTCGTCGATGTAGTAATAAAGGCGGTTGTCGATTTCGTAGAGTTTCTTTTCCCGCATGTAGGAAGATTCAACATCGGTAACCAGCTTCTTGATGCCGGTCTCCTTCATGATCTTCAACAGGCGTTTATTTTTCGGCGCCCCGCGGTTAGCTGCCAGGAGCAGCGACCCGGCCTCGAATTCACTCTCCGGTTTTTCTTCCTGGAGCAGTTGCTCCGCCCGGGAGACCATTTCGTTAACGAGCATGGTCTGTTTGCGGACGAGTTTTTCCACCGTCGGTTTCATCTGCCGGTAACGGTCATGGATGTTCGATTCCACCTGGCCGGAAATAATCAGGGGCGTCCGGGCTTCATCGATGAGAATGGAATCAACCTCGTCTATGATGGCGTAATAGTAATTGCGGTGCACCCGGTCCTCGGCGGTCTGAGCCATGTTGTCGCGAAGGTAATCGAACCCGAACTCGTTGGCGGTGCCGAAAGTGATATCACAGCGGTACATTTCGCGGCGCTCCGCATTGGTCATCTGGTTCTGAATTACCCCCACCGTCAGGTCGAGATATTCGTAAATACGCCCCATCCATTCCCGGTCGCGGCGAGCCAGGTAATCGTTGACCGTTACGATATGCACGCCCTTGCCGGTCAGGGCATTAAGGTAAGTAGGCAGGGTGGCCACGAGCGTTTTACCTTCACCGGTAGCCATCTCGGCAATTTTACCCTCGTGCAGGGCAATCCCACCCATCAGCTGAACGTCAAAATGAACCATATTCCACTCGGTGGGCAGGCCGACCACCTCCCAGGTATGGCCAAGATGGCGGCGGCAGGCTTCCTTGACGACCGCAAACGCCTCGGTTATGATATCATCCGTCGTCTCGCCTTCCGCCAGCCGCCTTTTGAATTCCCCGGTTTTTCCTTTTAGTTCCTCTTCGCTCAGGTTCTGAAATTTTTCGAAGTAAGCATTGATTTCATCAACCAGTGGCTGAAGTTTTTTTACATCCCGCTCGTGCTTGGTGCCGAATATTTTAGTCAGTAAGTTTTTCATGATTCTCTTTTATTCAAATTTCCCTTAACCATTTCAAGAAGAAATAATTCCCTTCTTTATTTCAATTATAGTATTAAAGCGTCTAATCGTTCACAAGAGCAATAATTTTTTTATCCTTTCGCCAAGATAACTAAAAATAAAAAAAACCGCTATCTTAAATAATGAACTTGATACCATCGCCGGAAGCGATTAATTTTTATGGTATGAAGAATGTCGAACCGGGAATAGTTATTGCTGTACGGGGACGGCTTTTTGAAGTTCGCTCCGAGGACCACCGGCGTTTTAAGTGCGAAGTACGCAGGAAGGTCAAAATTGAAATCCGCAATATAACTCCGGTGGTTGTTGGTGATGATGTTCTTTTCACGCGCCTTGACCACCAGAGGGGCGTTATTGAGAGAGTTCAACCTCGCCGGACAGCTTTTTTCCGGCCTGCCAAGGGTATTGAAAAAAACAAACAGGTGATTGCCGCTAATCTTGACCGCCTGGCGGCGGTGGTATCAGTTGCCTCGCCGCCTTTGAAAACCGGTTTAATTGACCGTTTTTTGATTGCCGCGCAAATCGGGCACATGGAACCTTTAATTATCATAAATAAAATGGACCTGCCTTTGCCGGAAGATTTAGAGAATATATTATCTGCTTACCGGACAGCGGGTTACTGCGTTTTAACCATGTCGGCGAAAACAGGTCAGGGGCTGGAAGATTTAAAATCCTTGCTATATAGCCATCGTACTTTATTTGTGGGCCATTCCGGGGTGGGCAAATCCACGTTATTGAATATGCTGATACCGGAAGCCAATATTGAGACCCGCGAGGTCTCGGAATTTTCCAGTCGGGGAAAACATACCACCACCCGGGTGGAGCTTTATGAACTTCCTTCCGGCGGTTATGTTGTCGATTCACCGGGGCTGAAGGTAATGGGTTTGTGGGATGTACAGAAAGATGATTTACCCCATTTTTATCCCGAATTTGAGCCCTATTGGGGACAGTGTCGTTTTCAATCCTGTGTTCATATGCACGAGCCTGGGTGTGCCGTAAAGAAGGCTCTGGATGAGAATAAAATCAGCCGTTTTCGTTATGAGAATTATATTGCGATTGCCGAATCCCTGTGAACCGACAGCCCGTTTTTGCGGTTAATTTAAGAAACAGCAGTCATTTACCGATAAAGTTAATGATATGGCGCATAAAAATAACGTAGAATTCAAAGTCGGGGTTATCATCCTTCTGGCCATAATCCTGCTGGGAGCTTCGCTTTACTGGCTTCAGGGTTATAAACTGGAAAGAAATGCGCAACGGGTAAATATACGGTTTGACGATGTCGGAACTCTGGCTATCGGGGACAAGGTCACCGTTTCCGGTGTTTACAAGGGCAAAGTAAATAACCTTCAACTGGATGAAGGGGGTGTTTTGGTGGAGTTACTGCTTTATCAGGATGTCGTCCCCAAACAAGACGCCCGTTTTGTAATCAAAAATATGGGCGTCATGGGGGAGCGTTTTATCGCAATCTCGCCCGGCCGGGACAGTATCCTTTTCGATAACACGGTGATTGCCGAGGGAGAGAATGATAC
>JAQUSF010000147.1 GCA_028715215.1 Candidatus Zixiibacteriota bacterium | reverse complement strand
GTTGTTCTTCCAGCTCCAGGTGTAAATCCAGCGTACCGTTCAAAAACCGCGAACCGGTGCACCCCGATCCGTATTTATAGGCCGCCTGAGCCGCCGCTTCTTTTACCCGGGGGTGATTGACCAGGCCCATGTAATTATTGGAGCCGACCATGATACACTTTTTCCCGTCAACAATTACCTCATCCCCGGGTGCGGATTGAATCGGGTGAAAATAAGGGTAAATACCCATATCCCGCACTATCTGGGGGTCATTGTATTTGAAGCACTTTTCGAAAAGGTCAAAAAGGGTAATGTCCAACTTTTCCACAAACAGTATAAAATACTAAAAGGGTTATAATGTAACGCACCATAAAACCTATTTCATGATAATTTGTCAAGAAAAAGGTGCTTACAATAAACTAATTTATAAACGTCGTGTAAATTAAAAAGATGCGAGTAAATAATAATTTTCCCTTTCTTGAAAGTAAAAAAGAGGTTGTCCCGAAAGTTCTTTTTTTCAAATTCGCCGGGTTTTATCCGCCGGGAGCATTTAACCCGCCGCTTATACCACCAGGTTAAAGCCCGATTTCGCCGGCCCGACTCTCCATGGTGATACTTTTGAGACAACCCCTTTATCAGCCGGAAAAAAGTCAGGTATTCTTTTTCATGAAGGTTTCCATGAATTCGGCCAGTTTCCGGGCGCCTTCAAGAGGCAGGGCATTATACAGGGAAACCCTGATACCGCCGACGGAGCGGTGGCCCTTAAGACCGATAAACTTAGCCGCCTTGGCCTCGGCGATAAACTTCTTTTCCAGGTCTTCGCTGGGCAACCGCAGGGTTATATTCATCCAGCTGCGGGAATCCTTTTCAACGGTACCGCGATAATAATCCGGATGTGCATCCATAACATTATAAATAGCATCTTTTTTCTGTCGGTTGATTTTCTCAATACCATCCAGACCGCCGTGCTTTTTAATCCACTCCAGCACCAGCTTGACTATATACACGCCGAAAACGGGCGGAGTGTTATAGAGCGATTTCTCGGTGGCGTGAGTTTTATAAGACAGCATGGTCGGCAGACCCTCGCGGGCTTTGGCCAACATGTCATCACGGATGATGACCATCGTTACCCCGGCGGGACCCAGGTTTTTCTGCGCCCCGGCGTAGATCAACGAAAACCCGGACAAGTCGAGTTTCCGCGAAGCTATATCCGAAGACATGTCACAGATCAGAGGTACACCGCCGGTATCGGGGAACTGATGATACTGGGTGCCCTTGATGGTGTTGTTGGAGGTCACATGCAGATAAGCGGCATCAGCCGGGTATTTTATATCACTCATTTTAGGAATGAATTTATAAGCGGCCTCTTTGGATGATGCGGCCAGGACTACCTCGCCGAGGAGCTGGGCTTCCTTGATGGCTTTTGAAGACCAGGTTCCGGTATCGATATATGCCGCTTTCCGCCCGGACGCCAGAAAGTTCATGGGAATCATGGCAAACTGGGTGGAAGCACCGCCGCCCAGGAAAAGGACGTGATAGTTGTCACCCAGACCGAGAATTTCCCGGCAGAGAGCCATCGCACTGTTATTAATCTCCTCATATTCAGCCGAGCGATGTGAACTTTCAATAATCGACATGCCCGTTCCCCGGTAATCCAGCATCTCTTTCTGGACAATTTCCAGAACTTCAAGCGGTAGCGTGGACGGTCCGGGATTGAAATTAAAAACTCTATTAGCCATTGTCAGTCTCACCTTCTTTTAAATTACTTACCGATATATTCACCGATTAACCGGTCAACGACCGTACCGATTCTCAAAAGGTTTTCGTTGGTCGAGGCTCCGATATGCGGCGTCAGGATACAATTGGGAGCATCGATAAGCGGCGAGTTTTCGGGCGGGTCCGAATACCAGACATCATTGCCGTAACCGGCCAGTTTGCCGCTTTTTAAAGCCTCTACCAGGTCTCCTTCGATTATACATTTGCCGCGGCCGGTGTTTATCAGGTAAACACCATCCTTGAATTCCGCCAGGGTGGTTTTGTTGATTATACCACGAGTGTCATCGGTCAGGGGCATATGCATCGAAACATAATCAGCAGCGTTAAGAACCGCCTTCATGGTCGGTTTCATCACCACGTAATCGCTTTCCTTGACGAAGGGGTCATAGCCGATTACCTTCATTCCGAAGGCTTTGGCCCGGATAGCCAGCTCCGTACCGATGCGTCCCACCCCGAGAATACCCAGGGTTTTACCCATCAGTTCGGTTCGTTTAAGTTCCTTTTTCAACCACTGGCCTTCCTTCATGGAGCGGTCGGCTTTGCACAGCAGGTTGGGTAAAGCCAGCATGAGCGCAAAAGCCAGCTCGGCCACGGCAATCGACGAGGCTTCAGCGGTGTTGTACACGACAATACCTTTTTTCTTGGCATAGGCGACATCGACATTGTCCAGTCCCACCCCGCCGCGGATAACCAGTTGAAGTTTCGTGGCGGAATCGATATACTCCTTGGTGACCTTGGTCTTGCTTCTTATGAGAACAATTTCGGCCTCGGGCAGACGGCCCTTATCCTCAGTCACCTCACCGTACTTGGAAAGAATACCCGGTAAACTCCGGTCAAAGGCGTCAGAAAGTAAAATTAACATATTACCATCCCTTCAAAAATCATTCTGTTAATAAGTTAACGACCATACCGCTGCGAAGCTTGGGCTCAAACCAGGTTGATTTGGGCGGCATAACCTCGCTGGCATCGGCCACCTTCAATAATTGACTTATGGAAGTCGGATATAATGAAAAAGCAAGTTTGTATTTTCCTGAATTAACCATTTTCACCAGTTCGGTATTACCGCGAATACCGCCGACAAAATCAATCCGTTTATCGGTTTTGGGATTGGTAATACCCAGAATCGGTCCGATGAAGTTTTCGCCGAGAATAGAAGCGTCAATCGAGCGGGTAGGACTGCTCTCGTCAAAACTCCCCGGTTTTGATTCCATCAGGTACCATTGCTTATCAGCGTACAGACCGAACTGGTGCGGCCGGGCAGGTACAACCTCACCCTGGTGAGGTTTGATTTCAAATTTACCCGAAGCCTTCTTGAACACCTCTTCCAGAGTCATGCCGTTCAGGTCCACAACCACCCGGTTGTACGGCATGATGTGCAGTTCCCTGTCCGGAAAGATGACGTTTAAAAAGAAATTATAAGGTTCCTGACCGGTATGATGAGGATTTTTTTCTTTCATCCGACGGCAGACCTCGGAAGCCGATTGACTGCGGTGATGCCCATCGGCAATGTAGAATTCCCTGATAGCAGCGAAGGTGTTGCGGATTGTTGTGATGAAATTCTCGCTGTCAACCACCCATAACTGATGCCTGACACCATCGTTACTCGTGAAATCGGTTTGAGGTGGCGCCGCCGTGATAATTTTAAAAATTTTATCAACTGCCGGGTCAAACCTAAAAGTGGTAAAAACCGGTCCGACCTGGGCCTGCAGATAGCTTATATGATTGGCGCGGTCATTAACTTTCTCCGGGCGGGTATGCTCATGTTTTTTTATCAAGCCCCGATCGTATTCTTCCACGGAAGTCACCGCCACCAGCCCGGTCTGGCTGCGACCACTCATGGTCAGGCGATAAAGATAGAAAGACGGCCGGTTATCACGCACCATGACACCCCGGTCAATCAGCCGCTGGAGATTATCCTTGCCGCGGCGATAAACCTGTTCGCTATAGGGGTCAACACCCTCGTCAAACTCCAGTTCCGCCTTATTGACTCTCAGAAAAGAGTTGGGATTATCAGCGGCCATCGCCCGCGCTTCTTCCGTGCTCAGCACGTCATAGGGCGGAGAAGCCACCTCGTGGGCCCGTTCCGGCCGGGGTCTTAAACCTTTAAAAGGACGAACAATCACTGCAATTCCTCTCTTTCAATATCCACACTAATAAACCGTATCTTCGGCTTATCATTATAATAACACCCGGAAAAAATTCAACTGATTTTAGATTAAAAATGAAAAAAAGGATAATTCCCGATAAAAAAAGGCCGGTTTCATAAGAAACCGGCCGCTAAAACGATCGGCAGTAATTATTTCATGTGTTTGCTGACCAGTTTGGTCATTTCAAACATAGAAACTTTCATCTTGCCGCCGAAGATCTTTTTAAGTTTGTCGTCGGCGTTAATCATCCGCTTGTTGACCATATCCTGAAGATTGTTCTTCTTGATATAAGCCCAGAGTTTCTTGGTAACTTCCGTACGCGGAATCGGCTTGCTGCCGACCACAGCACCGAGATCTTCCGAAAGCGTCATCGGACGCATGAAAGCCGGATTGGGTTTCCGCTTCACTTTCGGTTTCGCAACTTTCTTTTTCTTGGGAGCGGCTTTTTTCTTAGGCGCGGCTTTTTTCTTCGCTGGTTTCTTCTTGGCTGCTTTCTTCTTGGCAACCGGTTTCTTCTTGGCAACTTTCTTCTTTGCTGCCGGTTTCTTCTTCGCCGCGGGTTTCTTCTTCGCCGCCGGCTTCTTAGCGGTCTTCTTCGCTACTGCCATGTGTTGCTCCTTTAGCATTAGATTGGTTTTAGGTTTAAATACTTTTCCTTTTTTTCTCCCAGCAGATGATTGGTTCACTCGATGCATTGCGCTTTTTTATCTGCTACGATGAAAAAATAGTTGAATTTTGAATTCGTTGGCAAGAAAAATTTATACAAAAAATAAAAAAAAATGAACTTTTTTTATAGGGGAAAAGCACACAACACGACATAAACCTACCCCTGTGCCCGGTGTAATTCGATTACCGGTGCCTCCGCCGGACATCCCAGACGGAAAGGAAACCAGTGCCCGACCCCCGCCGAGGTGTACAGGTGTGTCTGCGCCCGGCGATAATGTCCCCACAGATAGCGTTGGGGCCACCAGCTCTCGAAGGCAGACCGCCCCAGTAATCCCACCTGGCTGCCGTGGGTATGACCCGCCAGGACCAGGTCGAGGCCTTTTTCCGAAGCGTAATCAAGCGCCTCCGGGCGATGGCTCATCAGAAGAGAAAAAACCGACCCGTCGGCTTCGGGAAAGGTTTCATCAATGGTACGCTGAAAAAAATCCGCCTTTATTTCTCTTAAAGTA
>JAQUSF010000065.1 GCA_028715215.1 Candidatus Zixiibacteriota bacterium | reverse complement strand
CAATATTTAACCGAACGAGCTTTCCTTCGGCTACGACAATCCCGCCACCAGCCGTTTTTGCATAAGCGTATTCCTCCCAACGACGGCGGTATCGCTGTCGGGCAGATAATGGCCGCCGCCGGAGAACTGTAAAAGGAAAAGTGATATGTGCCTGGCTGTCCCCGGTAAAATTATCAGTATCGTCGAAGGCGATGAACTCAGCCGCTCCGGACGAGTGAGTTTCGCCGGTATTGTCAAAGAAATCAGCCTGGCGCTGGTGCCCGAAGCTAAAGTGGGTGATTATGTTCTTGTCCATGCCGGATTCGCTATAAACACCCTTGATGAAACCGAAGCCGCCCGCACTTTCGATTACCTGCGACAACTGGAAAACCCGGACGAACTTCGGGAGGATAATTCGTGAAATATATTGACGAGTACCGAGACCCCGAAATAGCCCGTCGATACTTGAGTGAGATCAGCCGCCTGACTCGGCACTCCTGGACAATCATGGAGGTCTGCGGCGGGCAAACCCATGCTATCGTCAAGCATGGCCTCGACCGCCTTCTGCCGGACACTATTACACTTCTTCACGGTCCCGGTTGTCCGGTCTGCGTTACCTCGGTGGAATTGCTCGACCAGGCTATCGAAATAGCTTCCCGAACCCCTGTCATATTCTGCTCTTTTGGCGACATGCTACGGGTTCCTGGAAGCAGAAAGGATTTACTGACCGTTAAAGCCGAAGGCGGCGACATCCGTACCGTATATTCTCCCCTGGATTCGATCAAAATCGCTCTTGAGAATCCACATAAGGAAATTGTTTTTTTCGGTATCGGCTTCGAGACCACCGCCCCGGCCAACGCTATGGCGGTACTGCAGGCTTCCCGCCAGGGAATAAAAAACTTCTCGATTCTCATGGCGCTGGTTCTGATTCCGCCGGCGATGGAATTTGTTCTTAAAAGTGCCAACAGCCAAGTCCAGGCTTTCCTCGCCGCGGGTCATGTCTGCACGGTGGTCGGTTATAAAGAATATGAAAAACTGGCTTCGACTTACCGAGTCCCCATCACCGTTACCGGCTTTGAACCGATTGATATTCTTCAGGGAATTTTAATGACCGTCACCCAGCTTGAAAAAGGTACCTGCATGGTTGAAAACCAGTATACCAGAGCGGTTAACACCGAGGGTAATAAAAGGGCTCGGGAAATCATGGGGGAAGTTTTTGAGGTGGTAAACCGTAAATGGCGCGGGCTGGGGGAGATTCACTCCAGCGGTCTCAGTCTGAGAGATAAATTCGCCGCTTTCGATGCCCAGAAACGTTTTAACCTGGCAACCATCAGGGTCGAAGAAAATCCCGAATGTATCAGCGGCCTGGTGCTGCAGGGACTTAAGAAACCATCCGACTGTCCGGCTTTTGCCACGCAATGCACTCCGGAAAACCCCCTCGGGGCGACGATGGTTTCATCCGAGGGCGCCTGTGCCGCATATTACCGGTATCGACGACAAAACTGATTATACAGCATTTTAGGAGATTTGAACGTATAATGAATGACAATATCTACCAGGGTCTCAACTGTCCCCTGCCGATAACTGATTATCCCCGCGTTCTGCTGGCGCACGGCGGGGGCGGAAAACTGATGCACCAGCTGATTGATAAAGTCTTTACTGCGGCTTTTAGCAATCCTCTGTTGGAGATCCGGCACGATGGCGCGGTTATGGAAACCACAACAGGTAAACTAGCTTTCACCACCGACTCATACGTTGTCCATCCCCTCTTCTTCCCCGGCGGCGATATCGGCTCACTGGCCGTCAACGGCACGGTCAATGACCTGGCTATGTGCGGCGCCCGCCCCCTGTACCTGAGCGCAGGATTCATTATTGAGGAAGGTTTCCTCATCGAATCACTCTGGCGAATTGTTCTCTCGATGAAGGCGGCCGC
Source organism: Candidatus Zixiibacteriota bacterium (assembly GCA_028715215.1). GTDB lineage: Bacteria > Zixibacteria > MSB-5A5 > GN15 > FEB-12 > JAFGNW01. The sequence goes on along the minus strand of JAQUSF010000065.1, from coordinate 17,945 downwards.
TGACAAAGCCGGTGTGGCAATTGTTACCGGCGATACTAAAGTCGTCGACCGGGGCAAGGGTCACGGGATTTTCATAAACACTGCCGGCATCGGTATTATGGAACACCATATGACGATTAATCCCGGCCAGGTAAAGGCGGGCGATGCCATTATAATCAACGGCGATATAGGCCGCCACGGGATTGCCATCATGGCTCAGCGCGAGAGCCTGCAATTCGAAACCGAAATCGAAAGCGACTGCGCCCCGCTGGCGGATTCGGTCCAACAGCTTATCAATGCGAATATTGAAATCCACTGCCTGCGCGATTTAACCCGTGGCGGGCTGGCCACCACCCTTGTTGAAATAGCCGAAAGCTCCCGATATCAACTCTTTCTGAATGAAAGCGCTGTTCCTGTTCGCGATGATGTCCGGGGAGCCTGTGAAATCCTCGGTTTCGAACCCTGCTACGTGGCAAATGAAGGCCGTTTCGTGGCTTTCGTACCGGAAGCAGATGCCGCCACAGCAGTTTCCATCCTGCGCGTAAAGTGCGGTTGGAATCAAGCAGGGATTATCGGACGGGTAACCGAGGACCAATCAGCGACAGTTATCATGAAAAGTTCAATTGGTGCGGAACGAATAATCGATATGCTGAGCGGTGAACAACTACCCCGAATATGCTGATAGCCCCTGGGCTTTTATTTCTTACCCTTTTTTGACGTCACCTGATTGCCCAGCCAGTCGTACCAGGCTTCGAGTCCCGTTTCTTTCAGGCATGATATTTCGAAAACCTTTAAATCGGCATTTATCGTCCGGGCGTTTTTTTCAGCCTGCTTGATATCGAAATTTGAAAGCCCCAGTAAATCGATCTTGTTGATAATCAGTACCGATGACCGGCGAAACATCGACGGATATTTTAACGGCTTGTCATCGCCTTCGGTAGTACTCATCAGAACCACTTTCATGTCTTCACCGAGGTCATAACTGGAAGGACACACCAGGTTGCCGACATTTTCAATGAATAAAATATCCACGCCCTTAAGGTTCATTTCGTCAAGTGCCCGGGTTACCATTCTGGCATCAAGGTGACAGGCGCCGCCGGTTATGACAGGCCGGACGTTTTTTCCCCCCGCCCGTTTGAGCCGGTCGGCGTCGTTTTCCGTCTGCACATCACCGGCGATTAATGCCATGTTAAACTTGTTCCCAAGCTCTTTCAAGGTACGTTCCAGAAGACTGGTCTTCCCGGAACCAGGGGAACTGACCAGGTTTAAGGTCACTATCTTTTGCTTTTCCAGTTTCTTCCGAATATCAGCCGCCAGGCGGTCATTTTCCGACAGCACTTTTTTCTCGACCGTAATTTTTTTACTCATCTTAACACCATCATATCTTCAGCCCATGCTGTAATTATTGCCCTGCAATATAATCAATATCCAGTTCTTCCCCCTGACTTATTTTCAAATCCGAGGATCCGCATTCGGGACAGATAAATACAAACTCCTGTACCTCAAAAGCATTTCCACAGGCACGACATTCACCTTTCACAGGTATCTTTTCGATTTTAATTACCACTCCCGCCAGCGATGTATCGCCAGTTGAGGCTTCGAAGGCGAAAGTCAGTGCGTCGGGATTAACCCCAGTCAGAGCACCTATTTTAAGCCCGATTTCCTCGACCCTGGTCAGATGTTGACGAGAGGCTTCTTTTTCAACAATGTTAATAATTTCCGTGGCAATACTTAATTCATGCATGAAAACCAACCGGACGTATCAAGACTGCTTTATTTCCACTAATTAACGTCGGGAAAAAGTAAAAACAACCCCTTTTTCATTTGGCTAAATGAGTCATGACCCGCGCGACCAGTTGCTCCAGGGCTTTCGCCACCGGGGCGGACAGTTCCCCGCCCATATCGCAGGTATTGGCGACTTCCATCGCGACAATTTTAAATTCCTCGGGAAACTCAATTTTGAGTTGCCGGGCAAGTTTAATCAGTTCGGGAATACCGGTATAATGAGGCGAGGGATTGGCAACAGGCTCCAGTTCTTCCGGAACTATATCCACTACCGTACCCGGAGGGAACCGGCCGGTTTTCATCGCATCGACAATAATCGCTTTCCGGTACCCTATAAATAAATCAAGCAGGGCTACGCCGTGAAGGCTGGTTTCGACAAAATCAGCCCGGTCGGAAGCCATCGGGGCAATTTTTCGTACCGCCAGAATTCCGACGGCATCGTCGCTGAAAAGCTCGTTGCCCAGCCCCACCACCACCTGTTGTTTGGACTTAACCGCGGCTAATCTCCTGCCTTAACCGGTGATCTTTATCAAACACTCTCACCACCAGCGGCATCTGTCCCGGTAGAGCATGCGTGGCACAGCCATGACAGGGGTCGTAAGCCCGGAATGCCATTTCGACCATATTGAGAATACCGTCATCGACTTTCCCCTCGGAAATCAACCCCTTTGCCGCCTTGTCCACCGACATGGCAATACGGGCGGCGTTGTTCTGAGTGGCAACTATCAAATTGGCCCCGGTTATTATTCCCTTATCATCGGTTTTGTAATGGTGAATCAGGGTGCCCCGCGGAGCTTCCACTATCCCGATACCTTCCACCGGTGTTTTCTTGGGAATCACCCGGACATCGGAGCTGATAATCTCCGGGTCATTGGCCAGCTCTTTCATCCTTTCGGCGGCATTCATCAGTTCAATCAGGCGTGCCCAGCTGGTCGCCAGGGTATGATGAACCGGTTTGCCGCCCAGGGTCTTATAAAACTGGTCATAGGCTTCCTGAGCCAGCGGTGTCGCCATGCCTTCGGAGGCATTCAACCGCGCCAGGGGTGCTACGGCAAATACTCCGCTCTCGGCGCCGTCTTTAAAGCCCTTCCAGCCGATTTTTTTCAGGTAAGGAAACTTGATATAACTCCACGGTTCCACATGCTCAGCTATATGGTCAAGATACTGGTCGGCGGGAAACTTGACATATTCCTTCCCGTCCGGATTTACCACCCGTAACTGGCCCTCGTAAAAATTACTTTTATTCTTATCATCGACCATACCCATATAATAAGTTTTATGGCTGTAGGTGTCGGAAACGATATAATCGACATATTGCTGGTTTTTAAGCACGACATCGTTAAAGAGTTTCAGCGAGAACTGGCCGAAGCGTACAGCCTGTTCGGCGGTGTCAATAAATTTCTGCTGGTCTTCCCTGGCAAGCGGTTTGGAAATTCCGCCTGGCAAGCCGAATACGGGATGAATGGTTTTACCCATTGCCAGGGTCATCAAACCACGCAGTTTTTCCCGTACTTCGATTACCTGCAGTCCGATTTCCTGACCGACCTTGCCGATTACTCCGAGGATATTACGCTCGGCTTTGGGGGCAGTGGGGCCGACGACAAAATCCGGCCCGGCCAGAAAATAGAAATGAAGGGCGTGGTCCTCGATGAAGAAAATATTGTAAAGCAACTCGCGTACTTTTTTAGCGGCAACCGGCGGGTCGACTTTATAAAGGTCGTCCAAAGCTTTTGCGGCGGCCATGTGATGCGCCGTCGGGCAAACCCCGCAGATACGCGGCGTTATCTGGGGCATATCCTCGGCCGGACGACCTATCGCAAAACGCTCGAAACCCCGTAACTCCGGCACCTGGAAATAGGCCCGGTCGACATTCCCCTGGTCATTCAGGAAAATATCTATTTTACCATGTCCCTCAAGTCGGGTAATCGGGTCAACTACTATTCTCTTTTTCATGGTTATTTCTCTCCTTGAACGACCGGTTGATAATGCCGATGCAACAGCGAGGCCGGCAGGCTGTAACGGTAGAATGTTCCCACCGGGTCAACCACTTTACATAATATCTTTTCAATTTCCTCTTCATCATTGGCATCCGCCAGGGAGGCTACGGCTGAAAGCGCTTTCATGCCGTAATCGAGGACATTGCTGACCGGCCCCATACAACCGGTACACGGCATATTAACCCTGGTGCAGGCTGCCCCGCAACCCTTACGGGTAATCGGCCCCAGGCAGAGCAAGCCCTGGGCTAACAGGCATTTCTCCGGGTCGATCATTATTTCATGGGGACGCTTAAATTCTTTCTGGCTCATTTTATCCGGCTTGGTTTCCTTGCGCGGACATTCATCACACAGGGCGATATCGGGCGCCAGAATAGAACCTCTGGGCGGCAACTCCCCCTTGACAATCTTGTTGAACATTTCCCCCACCAGGCTGACCGGCGGCGGACAGCCGGGCAGATAATAATCCACCGGGATAACCTGGTCCAGAGTTTTGACCGTGTTCCACAGGTTGGGCAGAGTAACAATTCCCTGGGGGGTTTTATATTCTTCCAGCGGAACCACCTTTTCCTCGTTCACCACGCTGGGCACGTTGAAGAAAGCTTCTTCGAACATGGCCCGGCGGTCGAACAGGTTGGCCAGACCGGGAATTCCGCCGGTGTGGGCACAACTTCCAAAAGCCACCACCAGCTGTGATTTACGCCGCAGCAATTCCACCATTTCATGCTGTTCGGAACTGCGTACGGCGCCGTTTATGAAACTTACCGCCAGCTCACCGTCGGCCAGATTCTCCACATCACTGCGTTTAAAATCCATCGCCACCGGCCAGAAAACGATATCCACCGCCCCGACGACTTTGAGGATATCCGCACCCAGGTCGACAACAACCTCGTCACAACCGCCGCATGAGGCACACCAGTAAAAACCTACCTTGGGTTTACTCATGAAGCACCTCCTTTAGCCATAGCCACCGCTTTGGCTTTCACGTTTTTTTCCTTTGGTGGATGCATCTGTGATATCGGTTCCAAGTTTAGTGGACCCAGCTTCCGCACCTGTTCGGTCATCTGGTTGATTACTTTCTGGACTTTGTCGCCCTCGGAAGCGGCAATCCATTCCAGCCGGATACGCTCTTCTTCAATACCCATTTGACTTAAAAACCGTTTTAAGAGTTTGAAACGACGCAGCGCCTTGTAGTTGCCCTCCTGGTAGTGGCAATCGCCGGGATGGCAACCACCGATAAGCACTCCATCGGCGCCCTCGCGAAACGCCTTCAGAACAAACTGCGGGTCCAGCCGTCCGGAACACATTATCCGAATTACCCGCACATTGGGTGAATAGGTCATGCGAGCCGTCCCTGCAAGGTCGGCGGCCGTATAAGTGCACCAGTTACAGAAGAAGGCGACAATCCGCGGTTCAAAATGGTTTCTATCGTTATCAGACATAACTGATTACTCCCTCGATTTCATGTAAAATTTGTTCGTCGGTAAAGAGGTTCTGTTGCAACGCTCCTGACGGACAGGCGGCCACACAGGTGCCGCACCCCTTGCAGAGCGCGCCGTTCACCGATGAAATATTCTTCTCGACATTGAAACTTATAGCGCTGTAGGGGCAGAGCGCCACACAAGTCTTGCACCCGGAGCAGAATTCCTCTTGAACATAGGCAGTGTTCGGTTCCAGCTCGACATAACCCTTATCGATAAGAGCCAGAGCCTCGGCCGCCGCCGCCCCGGCCTGGGCGACGCTGTCGGGGATATCCTTGGGTCCCTGGCAGGCACCGGCCAGAAAAACACCATCGGTAAAAGTCGATACCGGAGCCAGCTTGGGATGGCGTTCCAGAAACCACCCTTCATGACTGCAACTGATGTTAAACTTCCGCCGGACATCGTCAGCATCATCATGCGGTTCCAGGCCGACCGAAAGCACCACCATATCCACCGGTATCCGTCGCACCGCTCCCACCAGGGTATCCTCGGCGCGAATTACCAGTTTACCTTCTTCTTCCGGAATAGTCGCCCAATCGGATATCTCGGCCACCCGCCCGCGGATGAAGTGAACATTCTCCTTCAGAAGTTTTTCGTAAAACTCCTCGTACCCCTTCCCGGGCGTCCGCATATCAATGTAGAAATTGTAAACCTCAGCCCCGGTGCGCTCCTTGATAAGATGCGCCAGCTTCAGAGAATACATGCAGCAGACCCGTGAGCAGTAGGCATTGGTCCTGGAGTCCCGGCTGCCGACACAATGAACGATGCCGACCGTTCGAGGTTTTTCACCGTTCTTAAGATGCACCTCGCCCCCGGTCGGCCCGGCGGCATTGACCATCCTTTCCACCTCAAGACTGGTGTAAATATTGGGATATTTACCGTACCCGTACCTTGAAATGCGCCGGGCATCGAAGGTCTTGAATCCGGTCGCCAGGATTATCGCGCCCACTTCGACTTCCTTGATCTCCTCTTTCTGGTCGAAATCGATGGCTCCCCGCTCGCAGGCGTCGACACAGGTTTTCTTGCACTTGTTTCTTTTAATCTGGACACAGCTTTCCGGGTCGATCACCGCCACCAGCGGCGTCGCCTGCGGGAAAGGAATATAAATCGGTCGGCGTTTGCTTAGACCGACGTTAAACTCATCTTTGGTGACCCCTTTTTTGAAAACACAGGCTTCGACACATTCATAACAGCCGACACACAGGTCTTCTTTGACATAGCGGGGTTTGCGGCGAACCTTGACATTGAAATTGCCGACAAAACCCTCCACCCCGGCTACCTCCGAATAGGTCCAGAGAGTGATATTGGGATGCGACCGTACCGCAGACATCTTGGGGGTAAGGATACAGGCGGAACAATCGAGCGTGGGGAAGGTTTTATCAAATTTGGCCATGTGGCCGCCGATAGTCGGTTCTTTTTCAACCAGGTAAACTTTGCGCCCGGCATCGGCCAATGTCAGGGCGGCATGAATACCGGCAATCCCGCCGCCGACCACCAGGGCATTCGAATTGACGGGAACCCTGGTTTTCTCCAGCGGTTTATGCAGAACGATGCGTGCGACTGCCGCCGCAATCAACGCCTTGGACTTCTCCGTTGCAGCGCCTTTGTCAGGCGTTACCCAGCTCACATGCTCCCGGATATTGGCCATCTGGAATAAAAACGGATTGGCGTCGGCGGCAATCATCGCCCGGCGGAAAGTCGGCTCATGCATCAGCGGCGAACACGACGCCACCACCACCCGGTCAACCAGACCTTCCCGAAGGTCCTTCTGGATCAGTTCCTGTCCCGGGTCGGAACACATAAACTTGTATTCGCGGGCAACCGTCACATTGGGTAAAGTTCCGGCGAAATCCACTGTCTCCTGAACATTTACCTTGCCGGCAATATTTATCCCGCAGTGACAGACATAAACTCCGACTTTAGGTTTTCCGTTCGATGAAGGCGTCTTAGCTGTTGACATATTGGCCTCCTTCTTTTTTACTGAAAACCCGTGAAGGCTTGATAAACACCCGGTTCAAACCCAATTTCCGGCTTTCTAGACCAAAAGCATGCCCCATCAACTGGGTAAAGTAAAGCACCGGCAGATTCAATTCTTGTCCGTAAAGATTACTCATTCGCTTCTGGTAACATTCCAGGTTGAACTGACAGAGGGGACAGGCGGTGGCAACGATATCACAACCCCGCTTGCGGGCTTCCGCCAGCAACACATAACTCAGGCGGATACCGACATCCTGAACGGTCCCGGTCAGCGAACCACCGCAGCACCGGGTTTTAAGCGGCCAGTCCACCACCTCACCGCCCAGAAGCTTGATAAGCTTGTCCATTGTCTGAGGATTATGAGAATCATCAAAGTCGGCATACGGCCGTACCAGCTGACAGCCATAATAACAGGCTACTTTGATTCCTTCCAGGGGCTTTTTAACCTGGGAAGTAATTTTTTCAGCAGGTATATCATTAACCAGAATATCCAGAGGATGGCGGACATGGACTTTATCGTTGTATTTAAGCCCGCCCGCTTCCAGAGCCCGGTCTATTTTCTTCCTCAGTTCGGGATATTCAGCGAGGTAACGATGCGCTTTATTAAGCCCGAGATAACAGGCTGCACAGGGGACAACCATCTCGGCATAATCCTCTTCACCGTTCTGTCGTTCCGCCAGGGCGAAATTGCGGGCACTCAGGGCAAAGGCTTTCAACTCACTTATCGACATATACGCCGTCGCACCACAACAATTCCAATCTTCGAGCTCCTTTAAAGGAATATCCAGAGCGGCAAATACCGCCAGAAGTGATTCTTCATAAGCCCGCCCGGTACTTTTCAACGAACATCCGGGGTAATATATATAACTCATACGACCTCCTTCCCGGCCGTAATCATCTCTTCCTTATCCTTAACCATGTGTTCTTTCTCCAGAACTTTCAGGATGCTCTTCAGTTCATCGCGACGTTTTATCGCTTCCCGCTTCGGGCTCAAGCGTCCCTGGGACCAGAGGCGAAGTCCCAGACCCATCTGTTTGAAAACTTTCAAGGGATTGGTTTTCATAAAAAGATTTACCAGCACCCAGCTTTCACTGCTGCGTCCGTATTTCTCCACCGCCTTAAAGAATTCACCCGCCAGCACCGGGGTCGGGAATCGCTTGGGATAAACTTTTCCCCGTATAGCCAGGCGCTTGGCGGCGTACATGATATCGGTCAACTTTATTTCCTTGGGACATTCTACCGTGCAGGAATAGCACGAGGCGCATAACCAGGTGGTATAACTGCTCAGTACTTCCCCTTTGAAACCCGCCCGTATCATGGCAATAATCTGTCGCGGCGTATAATCCATATACGGACTCAAGGGACACATACCGCTGCAGGTACCGCACTGGATACAACTGTAAAGTTTATCCCCGCCGGGTATGGACGCAATTTCGCTGGCGAAATCCGGGTCAAGTTCCGACTCGTAACGTATCTTGCGCCACCCTTGCCACTTATTCATAAATATCCTCCTCTTTGAGGCTATCATTTATTTCCAGAAATTATTTTCTTTCCGCGTCAGCAAACACTTTCTCGCCGCCCGGCAATTTCAGACAGCAGTGTAAACGAAAATAGGTCAAACCGGCGGTGAAAAGCCGGCTCAACCTATTTAGTCTTATCCCCGATTCGATTTTCTTTACTTTCATATTCGTTACCCCGAAGGCTGGAACTCGATGTTCCAATACGCCGCACCGGGGTAGCCCAGGGCATGACATGAACACGTCTCACGGTACGATGCGGCAAACAGGGCTGTATCGGCACACCTCGGGCACCTTTAAAAACGAAAGTAAAAGGCGAAGCCTTTTCGATATATGTGAAAAATATCACAAATAAAATCAAATAATAATATCCCCGGGGGCAATCTAAAATAACATTGCTCATATCGGCAGGACCTGATATCTCGCCCCGGTGAAAAGAGCAATATAATGCGACACTATTACTTCGCTCACAGCTATGACTATTAAAAAAATTCAAATCACCAACCTTCACCTGATTCCGTAACCGAATACACCACTGTCTTTGTATTCTATCTTAATAACGTTTAAATATATATATTTAATCTGGTATGTCAATCGAAATAATGGCATACCCTCTTCAAGTTATAAATTTCTATTCGCGGCGATACAGGTCTTTTTTAGAAAACATTATAAATCAGACTCTAACAAAACCTTTAATGATAAACTTCTTGATGTAATTTAACTTAGAATCAGTTTTTTCCGGAGTTTTTAAACCTTGCTACCAGCTTGAAATAAAAAGCGTAAATAAAACCGTTTGCTATCTTTTTGCGTAAATCATATAATATTAACAGGAAATCCGGGAAATAGGTAAATATGACATAATCTGACTTTGTTATTCTTTACAAAGGAGATAAAATGAAATTTAAAGACCACCTCGAAGGTGACATAGCTGTTTTTGAGATTTCCGGTAGAATAATGGGAGGGGAAGAAACCACCTTATTTCATGGCCGGATACGCGAATACATCAATTTCAACAAGATAAAAATAATTATAGATTTAGCTAAGGTGGAATGGATTAACTCGGTAGGCATTGGGATTCTAATTTCAACCCTGACCACCGTGACCAACGCCAAAGGTCGGCTGGCGCTGGTAAATATTAAGAAAATTGAGAACCTCCTGAGTGTAACCAGGCTGATTACCGTATTCGAGCACTTTGACAGCCGGGATGCCGCCATCAAAGATTTCTCAAAGTAAAACCTCAGTCGACGACTTTATCGCGAGTAAGTGTCTCATCAAAAATATACCGGCGGTCTGAATCCAGCCAGTAACGCAGTGATAACCGCCGTATTTCTGAAAAATACTCAGGTGTCAGATTACCGTATTCAGCGATGGCTTGTGCGATATCTTTTCTGATTTGAACCTGGATACTATCCTTAATTTTCAATATCAGCCCGTCAGTTCCCTTGATAAAAAGGGCTCGGGGCGATGGTTCGCTGTTTTCCACTGTAATCGTACCCCGTCCCAGGCTGGCACCGGTGGCGGCTTGAAGACCATCGTTAAGACAGCTTAATGGCGGCTGCAAAGAAGCATAACTGACAACGTCCAGTTCGTCCAGCGATGCTCGTAGAATTTCCCGGGCACGAATACCCATTTTGGCTCCGAGAATCGAGTAAATGCCCAGGTGCCGGTGAAGTTCGTTGGTCAGAAGGACGGCGTACCATTCTTCCAGACCATACCTGTGGATTAAATCTGCCGCCAGGGGGCGGACATCCCCCCGGAGCAATTCCGGTTCGGTCGGGATTTTTTCAAATATCACCGCTTTACGGACTTTCAGGGTAGTAAAATCACCGGCTGTGTAATTCCTCATATAAACTTCACGGACACTCTTAAGGTCTAAAGATGTCAGAGAAAAAACAGAGCTATGACCTTTAACCGGGTTATAGTCGGCTATTTCCGGCTCCATCAGGCAAAGAACAGGCGTTTCATCCCAGGCGATAAAATGTCCGCTTTTTAGCAGTTTCTGAACATCTGCATGCTCGTGAAGTTTTTTAACAAACTCCGCTCCCGTCCCGGAACAGCGGGTTAGAGCATCATATAAGTGGGTATCGAATAACAATAACAGCGAATCCGGCTGACTGTAACAACGCACCGTTATCCCAAAGGTAAAAACCTCACGGACCGCCAGGGTATCACGAGCCGTATTCCATGAAAGCTCGGGAGAAGATAACGGATTGCCGTAAAAAGCCAGACTGCTGATTTTCTTTTTAACAACAGGGTCAGACCGCAGCAACTCCGCCAGGCTGGTCAATGAACCCAGACAAATATAAACCACCGGGTCATCCCGAAAGCTAAATACCTCCCTGAGTACTGTTTGTGCGTCTTTGAAAATAACGGTCGTATCTATTGCGGGGAAATCACCCCAGCCCATGGCTTCCGACATGACGCGCCAGGGCGGGGCGGGTTCATTTAAAACCCGGCCGACCCCGACAGGTATATCAGTAAAGCCCATGAATTTCAGGGCACGCAAAATATTTACGGCTCCCGTCCGGGGGGCACAGGCGCCATCACTGGTCACGATTGCCATGATTTGAAAATGGTCATCCTGCAACAGCAACGTCAGCGCCCGCAAATCGTCAAGGGCAACATCAGTATCGACAATAACAGGTATCTTTACCTCATGGGCATAGAGTATCCCTGATGCCCACATGACAAGGATAACGAAGCCGGTCATGAATAATTTCTTACCCTTTGTAAAAATCCTGTATGTTGTCATCTTTTTCTCCCTTCTAATGATTGACTTTTATTTTCCTGCAGATATCGCATAAAAACGAATAGTCCAGACCGCATTTTTTCAGAAGTTCCCGGTCTGCGGCGATTTTTTCGGTGTTGCCGACCGCCACGATCTCACCCTTTTGCAATACCGCCAGACGCTCGCAACAAGCGCACACCGGAAGTATCGACTGCGATACGACGATAACCGTAGATTCCAGACTTATAATTATTTCGATAAGCTGACTGACCATGGCCGGGTCGAGATTGGCAAAGGGTTCATCAAAGGCGATTACCCCGGGATTACTCACCAGCACTGTCGCCAGGGCAACCCGCTTTCTCTCTCCATAGGAGAGATGATGTGATACTTTTTTTTCAAAACCATTGAGATTAAGCCGTTTGAGAACCGCCGTCACCCGCCGGGAAACATCGTTACTTTCCCCCCCGGCACAGAGTGGCCCGAAAGCCACGTCCTCCTCTACCGTGGGGTTAAACAACTGGTCATCGGGATTTTGAAACACCAGGCCCACCTGCCGTCTTATTTCCCTGAAATTTCGTTTCTCAACCTCCACTCCGTTAATCTTCACCACTCCCTGTCCCTGCAGGATGCCGTTGAGATGCAAAAGCAGGGTTGATTTACCAGCGCCGGATGGTCCTATAATACCCAGTTTTTCTCCCGGACGTACCGCCAGGGAGACATCTTTCAAAACGGGTGTACCGGTATTATAAGCAAAATGAAGATGCTCGATTGCGACCATTAAAAGCCGGGCGGTATCCTTTTCCTCCGTTGTCATCAGACCAGTCCCCTAATAAGAAGTAAAATTAAAATGAAACCAATCATTACCAGGCAGTCTTTGAGGGTAAAGGAAAATTTCCTGTAAACAGGGAAATTTCCTTCAAAACCCCGGGCCAGCATTGCCTGGTAAACCAGGTGGGAACGCTCCCAGCTGCGGATAAAGACGAGGGCGGCCTGGTTGCCGTAAAGGGCTAAATGACCTCCCGAAGGGCGACCTGTCAGGCGGCTTTCACGAGCACGGCCGGTGCGAAGGGTTTCATCGGTAAGAATAAAAATATAGCGATATGTCAGAGCCAGAATTACATTAAGAACAGTGGGACTTTTCATCAGGCGCAGAGCCGCCAGAAGAGTATGCATCCTCTCCGTGGAGGTCAGAACCGTCAGTACCAGCAGCGCCCAAAAAGCTTTCAGCAAAATCGACAACGGCTGAAAAACTGCGGTATCGATATCTAACGCTATATCCTGCCCGGTTAAAATAAACGATACCGGTAGTAATATAACCACCGCCAGGACAAAAGGCGTTACCACCAGTATCCTTTTAAGATAATAGTCGAGTGGCACCCGGCTTAAAAGAATAATGACCGCCAGGATTAAATAATAGAGTCCATAGGGAATAATGTCTCCTCGCGGTTCCGACGTAACAATCACCAGAGCCGCCAGGGCGCTGCTTATCTTTGCCCGGGGGTCGAGCCGGTGGACCGGTGAATCCAGGCCCGCATATTTGTCTAAAAAGCCATGATACATCCCGAGCGGTTCACTTACGCAATAATTGTCGTGCCTTATACCAGTAAATCAAACCTGTAATACCAAAAATCACAGACAACCCCCAGATCAGTCTGAACCAGGTGGGTGTTTCGGATGAGTTGACCGACTGCGGACTATTTATCACTTCCGTCACCTTTAACGGCTTCGTTTCCTCATCAAAAAAATCCTCCTTTACGATAATCTTTCTCTGCAGGCGATGACCCATTTCATCATCGATACTTACCTGCCACTCTCCCGGGGCATCCGGAACGAAAGAAAAGATACCGTTGGCATCGGCACGGCCATTTTGAAAATCGGCTCTGACGCTGTCCGGGGAAATTATTATAACCGCCGCAAACTTAATCGGCTTCCCGCCGGCATACATTACTTTGACAAAAATACAGGGATAATGCATCTCACTTTCTATCTGAACCCCGTGCGCTAAAATATCTCCAGCTAAAAGCATCGCCAGTAAAACGAATGATTTATATTTCATGTCCGTAAACCTCCGGAAAACCAATATTGAATTTAATGAAGAAAGCCACCGCGGCGGAGGTTATGACCCCCTCCACGATACCAGCCAGAAGATACAGGCCGGCAATATAGTAAATGCCTTTGCCGTACCCGGACAGTTCAAATTCAACCGCCATCAATCCCGCTGGAATTATCACCCCGACCAGTCCGACAGCAAAGGCTCTAAGCGTCATAAAGCGCTTGCCGCTTTTCCATACCAGCCAGCCGGCCAGAGCACCCAGCCCCATATTTATGGTATTTAACCCCACCGACAGCAAACCCCCGTGCTGAAAAATAAGCGCCTGCAAAATTAAAGCCGCCAGCACGACCGGGATAACCTTAAAACCCAGAAGCAAACCAGCCAGGCCGAATAAACCGAGGTGCAACGAAGTTCCGGCCAGAGGAAAATGAATAAGCGAAACCGCAAACAGGGCGGCCCCGGTCAGACCCATCCGTGGAATATCCTCATTCTCGACCTTCCGGCTAAGAGCATAAACCGTTCCCAGCACCAGAATATCGGCCGCTATACAAATCTCGGTTGCTACAATTCCGTCGGCAATGTGCACTTTCTTTTCTCCGGGCAGTACTTTCCTGTCATTCTTTCAATTATTTTAATATTAGCACGTTATTTATTTTCGTGTTACCGGTCGATAAAAAAAACAGCCTTTACCCTGCCGTGGCGATATTGACCGAGGCATGTTTCACACCCTTGATAGCGCGCAATTTGTTGTTCAGCTCCTCTATCTCCTCCGCCATCCCCCGGGCAATGACGATTTCCAGACAGTTGTGCCGGTCCAGGTGAACGTGCTGCGAGGAGATGATATGATGATGGAACTGATGCTGGACCCGGGTTAAGCGGCTCATCAGTTCCCGTTTACGATGGTCATAGACCAGACTGATAGTGCCGACCACTTCCCGCCCTTCCATCTTACCCTGCTCCACCAGGCTATTGTAAATCAAATCAGCCAGCGCCTTGGAACGGGTCGGGTAACCTTTGTGCTTTATGCTTTTATCAAAGCGTTCCAAAAGCTGTCGTTCAAGGGAAACGCCGAATCTTACCAGCCTTGACATTTATAAACTTCCGGATATTACGTTTTTACAAATTCATAACACATTAGCCTTTAAAAAGCAAGCCTTGTCATTAAATTTTTATAAGAATTTTTTTGAAGAAGTAATTTTAACGCTCTAAGATAAGCAAAGGTTATTTCGTAAGGGAAAAGAGAGCCTTTTTTTAAACCCGGACTTTTTCCGGATAACTCTCTTTGGGCTCGACAGGGGTTTCTTCCCTTGGATGCAGGCATTGCGACCAGATACTGTACATTTCATCTTCGTGCGTTCGGGAATTGATGACCAGGTTGGCTTTACCCGTCTTAATCATGTTACGGAAACATTTCAGAAGGACTGGGTCAAACGAACCGCCGGACTCTTTATCCATTATTTCCAGAGCCTTATCCGTATCATAAGCCGGCCGGTACACCCTGTCCGACGTCAGGGCATCGAAGACATCGGCAATACTGATTATCCGCATTCCCAGAGTAACGTCTTCGCCCTTCAATCCATGAGGATAACCTGTCCCGTCCAGCTTTTCATGATGGTGTAAAATTAAAGGCTTGATATCCCAGGGAAATTCCATTCCCCGCAACATTTCCACTCCCCAGCCGGGGTGCTGCTTGACCACCTCGAACTCTTCCGGGGTAAGTCTGCCCTCCTTATTCAGGATGCAGTCATCGATTTTTATCTTGCCGATATCATGCAACAAAGCCGCCGCCACAAGTGATTTAATCATGTTCGACTTGAGGTTCAATTCCTGAGCCAGAAGCAGGGCGAAAGAAGCCACCCGGTCGGAATGACCCTTGGTGTATTTATCCTTGAGGTCGACCTTCTGTGACATCAGGTCAAAAATTTCCAGGTATAATTCTTCAATCGACTTGATGATTTTCTCGGTTTCGACCTGCTTACCTTCCGCCTTGAGCTGATTGTAGATGTGGTACGAAGCTTCGAGATCGGCCAGGGAATCAAGGTGCCGGTCCATATCCCTGAGTAAAATACCGCGCTCCATCAGCACTTCCGCCTCGAGAAATTTGGCCCCGATCTCCCGGCTGATAGTGAGTCCTTCTTCGAAGAAATCAAGGGCGGCTTTATGGTCTTTTCGATGGCGGGCTATTTTACCGAAAATCTTTTTGGTCTCCACCAGGTTACCGTTTACCAGGCTGGAATCAAGCAGGTACCGGTGGGCTTTCTGACAGTGATATTCGGCCTCGGAAAGCTGCCCGCGTTTCAGGTATAAATCGGCAAGATTGATATCGACAATCAGGATTAACGTGGCATCGTTGATATTGGTCCCGGTTTCACGGGCTTTCTTAAAATATTCAAAAGCTTCGTCATTCATGCCCTGTTCCGACAGGGTGATAGCCAGGTTATTTTCGGTATAAGCTTGCTTGCGTATTTCCTGGCCGGCTTCATATATCAGAAGCGACTCCCGGTACAATCCCAGCGCCCGCCGCCAGTTTCCGCGCATATTCATGATTGTCCCCAGGTTGTTGATGAGGTCGGCGTAGAGCAAACGGTCGCCGGTTTCCCGGGCGGTTTTAATGGCCTCATCATAGGTAAGTTCCGCTTCTTCGAATTCGCCCAGTTCCACATAAACCACGCCCAGGTTCCTCAGGGCTTTACACATACCTTCCGGGTCATTCAGGCGGCGATAGGCACCGATTGCCCGCTGCAGGTAACCCAGCGCCCGGTCATGGTCCCCCTGCTTGGCTAAAAGCTGACCAATCTGGGTGAAAGTTTCCGATTTTAAAGTGAGATTTGTATTATCATGACAGAGGTTCAGTACTTTCTGATACTCCTTGATGGCCAGTTCATACTTTCCCTGGAAAGCGAAAGCTTTTCCCTTTTCCTTATGTAAATCAAGCCGGAGTTCCCTTGAGAACTCCGGCAAGCCTTGAGCGTCCCATATTTCTTCAAGGGAGCTCAGATGTTCGATGGCTTTCTCGAACTTGTAGGTTTTATTTGCTTCCCGGGCCAGATTCAGAAGATTCTGTATACTTTTAACCCAGTCCGGTTCAACCTGAGATGAATTTCGTGAGAGAATATCATCCAGTTTGACTTTCACTTTCGCTGTCATAAGCATCAATCCGGTGTCATTTTATTCCTGCCTTATTCCTGATATTCTGAAGAGTCTCTAAAGCTTCCTCATAAGCCTTCTGAGCTCCCAGCTGTCGGAACTGGTCGGCGGCTTTTTCCAGTTTCGAGACGGCCATCGGATAAGTGCCCTTCTCAATTGCCACCTGAGCCTGTTCATAAAGAATATCGGCAGCCAGCGAGGTCATCTTATGCTCAATTGCCATAGTATATGATTTTTCCAGAACTTTTTCGGCTCTGTCATAATTGCCCAGCAGTCGGTTTATCCTGCCTTCGATAAGTTCCAGTTCAGTCTCCAGGGCTTTGGAATTAAGCCCGGGAAGTATCTTCCTGGCGGTTTCCAGGACAGATTTTGCCAGAAGTGTTTCTCCCTGCTCGAGATAACACTTGGAGATGTTCTGGTAACAGATTTCCACCAGAGTCAGGTCTTTTTCTTCCAAAGCTATCGCCAGCGCTTCATTGAGACTGGAGATGGCCTCAGAATATTCCTTCAACTCCGTCTGGGTCAGGCCGATATTCAAAAGGACATAACCCTGCCTGATTTTGGTTCCGGCGCTCTGAAAATCAGCCAGACATAATTTGAAAATCTTATTGGATTCCTTAATATCCCCGGTGGCGGATTTAATCGCTCCCAGAGTATTTAGGATGGTCGCTCTGAGTTCGAAATTATTAATAATGGAGGCCCACTCCAGAGCCTGTTCACAGAGGCTCGAGGCCAGCTCGAAATGCCCTTTCTGGAAGAACATGTTAGCTCTGTTGCGGGAACATTCCGCAGCGCCTTTATAATCTTCAACACTGAGAAATACTCTCTGAGCTTCCAGATAAAACGTATCCGATTTTTCCCAGTTGGACTGCATCATCTCGACACGACCGATTTCTTTGAGAATCCTGGCCCGCAAGCCCTGGTCATGGTCCGCTTCACGGGAATTGATAGCCGAAACCAGCAGTTCCATGGCTACCACGGTGTTTCCCTGCTGGAGCCAACCGCGTGCCAGGTCGAGGAGTGCAAAACCGTCTCTAACCCCGGTGCAAATCTCGTTACCAGATATTTTCGTCTTCAGTGTATTCATAATCCTATCATCCACTTTAACAATTTTCCACTCCAACATTATTACTGAAGGGTCGGTTTCAAATCGGAAATCAAGCCGTAAGCGGAGAAATGCTGAAGTTCCGCGGTAATCGAATTATTGACGGTATCCACCGTACAAGCCAGGTCTTCAAACACGCCGGTATGGTAATTAAACCAGGCAATACGTATTGACGCTTC
>JAQUSF010000064.1 GCA_028715215.1 Candidatus Zixiibacteriota bacterium | reverse complement strand
GTCGAGATAAATAAAGGCTTTATCTTCGGATGAATCATTATGTCGCGGCTGCCTTAAATCACGGGTAAGCAGATTAATGCCGATGGTATAAAGAAAAGGAGAACCCGCCGCCGTTTGACCAGCATCATCAGCGATGCCTTTATGTTCCCGGCAATAAATAAGACGAGCCCTTTCGAGGCTGCTGTCGGCTCTGGTAAAATCATCGCCTGCCCAGTAAGACACCCCCAGATTATTATAAAGAACCGCATCGCTCGAATCCCGGGCAAGCAGAGCTGTATAGTGAGCAATGGCGGCCGACCGCGACAGGCTGTCCGTGTAAGCGGAAGCATATACCGCCCGGGTAAACTTATCGCCCTGACCGTAAAGATGCCTGAAAAGATTTTCGTCAAGACAATATTTGATAGGTCGCCCCAGTACTGTTCTCATGCGTTCGGGCAGTATCAACCGGCTTTCCCGACCGGTCACGTGAGAAAAAATTTTAAACTGCAAACCGGCCGGCCAGAGATAGGGCACCGGGGGCTTAATTATTACCAGGGGACAGTTTAACCGATGGCTCTGCTGTACCAGATGCTTTAAATTTTCTCCGAATTGTTCAGGTTCAACCCGTACTTTTAACCAATCTGCATTCACCGAAGGTTTAAATAAATAATCCGACAACAGAGAACGCAGTACCCGATAACCGGCCAGCCGACTCAATTGCCGGCGCAAAAAAATCATTTTCTGAGCCTGGAGAAGTTCCCTGTCGGACACGGGACCGGATACCGAAGCATCGTTATTGCCGCAATAAACGATGACCAGATCGGGATTATAACGACAGCCTTTCAGTTCCATAAAACGGACTATCTGCTCGCTGGTATACCCCGAAACCGCGGCATTTATCAACTCGACTCGGCGGTCCGGCAACTCTAAAGCCAGATATGACCTCAACAACTCCCCGAAGGCTTGCCGATAGCTTTCAAGACCTAATCCGACCGGTGAAGAATCCCCCAGCAAAAGGATGCGAAAGATGTTGTTTTTTTTCTTAAGGTCAATGTCCTCCGCTAACAGATGCTCGCTGTTTGTTCGTATCAGAGGATTATCAAGATTGGCTTTGAAACGCCACAGAAGGTCCGGGTCGGGTTCATGCCAGTCAAAAAGGGAACTGAAAAACTCGGTTTGCCAGCCCGAATTTTGAAAAACTTCCGTTTCATGCTTTTTCAGATAGCCTTCAAAAAGACGAGCTGAAAATTCAAATAAACCTAAAAAAACGCCAAAAACTATAATCGAAAAGATTATTTTCCTGAACATAGAACTAATTTATTATCTTTAATAATCTTTGGCAATCAATTTGCATGTGATTTCTTCTTTTCCGTAATATAACACAATATTTAACCGTTAATTTTTTTGACAAAAAAGGGGCGGCGGCCGTGTCTTATTTGGAAGCCGGTTGAATACAGAAAGAGCTATTGCTAATTTGCCGTGGAAATTATACCTTATTAATATAAACCTTATGATTTATCGGAAACCGTCATGATGTACCATGCGAAAAAAAATCGCGTGCCGACAATGCTGATAATCGCAGTCTATCTCATCACCCTCATAATCCCCGTGAATTTGTTTGCTCAGGAAGATTATTGCATTTACGACCGTAAAGCGCCCTCAGTGGAAAGCGCCCGGGAAAGTTTCCACAATAAAAATTACGATTGCGCCCGCTGGGAATTAATGGACTTGCTCGAGCTTAAAAAAATTAAAACCGCTCAGAAAGCCGATGCCCTGGTTCTCCTGGCCCAGGTTAATTACCTGTCGATCAGCGACAAGCAGGAAATGCGAAGTACCGTAAGGAAAAATCTTATTACCGCTTTTCGTACCTGCCCCGGGTGGGAAGGTTCGCTGGAAATTCGAAGTTCCGAATTTTACAACCTGCTGAATGATTCCAAAGATATAGCCCGGAAACTGGAACCTTTGCCCCCGGATACCGACGAAGAAGAAATAGATGAGACCGCGCTTTTCGAAGAAAGACCCAAAAAACCATGGTACAAAAAATGGTGGGTATTCGGGTCTGGATTAGGTGTCATGGTCATGGCTGTGGCGTTGATACTCGGAGATGATGATAATACGGAACCTGCCCCGATTCTCGATACTCTGCCGTACTTTCCATCTTCTCCGTCAAGAAATAAATGAAAAAATCCCTGTTATATACATGCCGTGAAAGGAACTGTTGACGTGAAAAGAAAATTTTTCCCTATTTGTTTTATAATAGTGATATCTGCCTTTGTACAACCGGCCGCCCAGGCGCCCGGTACCTTCATGTATCAGGGCCGGCTGACCGATATCGCCGGTGTACCTGTGACCGATTCCCAGACGGTGGTTTTTACGATTTACCCGGATAGTGTCGAAGGTTTTCCTCTATGGGCTGAAATCCTGACCGTGGTCCCCGATGTTGCGGGCGTATTCACGGTTGAACTGGGAACTAAAACACCTATAACCAGTGCTGTTTTTAATGGCCAGAAAAGATATTTGGGACTCAAAGTAGGTCTCGACCCCGAGATGAAACCCCGTCAGCTTTTATCCTCGGGTCCATATTCTTTTAACACCGGTGAAGTAGGTGACAATTCCATAACCTCAGATAAAATCGCTCCCGGGGCCGTTACCCATAGCGACCTTGCGGCCAACGCCGTTTATTCCGATAATGTCTTAAACGGCAGTCTGACGGACCTTGACCTTTTAAACGAATCCGGCCTGGCTTTTAAGGTATCTTTGCCGACAGCCACTTTCCGAAGTTTGCCGGCCGATACCTCGGCTCTCGACTCCCTGACCATCACGGTACCGGCCGCCGGCTTCATCCTTGTCTGGGCGCATACCAATGTGGCTGTCGACCATATCAACGGCACAACCGATGAAATCTATTTTCAGGTCGCACCCTACCGCGATTCTATCCTGGCTAACAACAACGGCTTTGCCATGGTGGTACTGCCGGCGGAACTGCCTTCGCAAACCACCGGCTGGTACATTCAAAGCCTTGATTTTCACCGCCCCTTTTCGGTCACGTCCTCCGGTACTTATAAATATTTCTTTAACGCCTCGGTCCGTACCGGTTCCGGCAACAATGACTGTTTTTACAATTTACAGCTCACGGCGATGTATTTCTCTACTTATTACGGCAACACCCCGATTCCTTCTCCGGGAGAGCCGGGCCCGGATGACAACTTGAATCAGGAGAAAACTGAAGACAAAAATTAGCACCCGCGGAAATATATGATTAAGTGGTAAGATGATGAACCAACTCATGGTAAAAAGAAGCCTTATCACCACCCTGCTCGTATTTATTGCCCTCAACGGCGGGGTTTTATGGCATGGTTCGCTTTTCGGTCAGTCGGCCAGTGATAATTATATATTACAGGTGGGAAACGTCGTCTGGGGAGGCGGGTATTCCGCCGCTGAAGAACGGATTATCACCGGCAATATCCCTTACCAGGGAGCCGGCCATTCATCGGCTAAAAATCGTGTTATCACCTGTGGTGTTATGGCTTCGATTTACAGCAACGGCAATACCTTTCTGGCCTCTTATCTGGGTCGTGAAATCGACACTGTTGAAATCCGCGACCGGCGCATGGAGGTAATCTTCGGCGGCGATACAGGAACTGTAACCGGCGCTCTTCTCTATCGTTCTTGCGGCCGGCAACAATATACTAACGTTTCTTTGCTGCCCTCTACCGGGGATACCCTCTACTACGACCTGAGTGCCGACCTTATCAACCTTCGAGGGCTGGAATTTTATTTTACCATTACCCGTAATCAAAAAACCGTCAGCCTGGGCCACTCGTCTAACCCGGGTATTTTTATCACCGAACTGACCAACACCCAGGGACAATGCCCCGTATCTTTGCCGGAAACGACTTACGCCATGGTCAGTATTCCGATTGATATCGTTAATGAAAACCAGGCTAACGAAGTATTTCCCGATGACCTGGGACCGTCCGACTGTACCCGGTGGCGCCTGGGTTATTTCGACAGTGTCAAAGACACGATTTTTGAATATCCTTACCTACCCGACGTCATCCCGGGCCGGGCCTACTGGCTCATCATGCGCTATCCCGAAAGTTTCGGGGCTGCCGGTTACACCGTCATGCCTGATTTTACCTACTTGAATAAACAATACTATCGCCTGCCGCTCATGCAGGGCTGGAATCAGATCGCCAATCCTTTCGCTTTCCCGATTCGCTGGCAGGAAATACTTTTTAACTATAACGGCTCGGTGATCGGTCATGACACCCTCATCATTGACAGAATCGCTTATTTCTTCAACGGGTATGCTTATACTTCAGCCTCTATTCTCCAACCCTGGGAAGGTTTCTTTATCTATGTTAAAAAACCCGGAGTCGAAATCATGTTTCCCTACTGCGAAGCCTCCGAAGAAAAAAAACTGGAATCTTCCGGCCTTTCGTTGTCCGGGCCGGAAGCCATGGACTGGACGTTGCATTTCCAACTTAAAGCGGATGGTTTTGTAGATGACGGCAATTTTATCGGTACCCATCCCGACGCCACCCCCGGCTCCGACTGGTTTGACCTGGCCGACCCTCCCCCGCCGGGAGGACCGCGCCTGTCTTTCGAACTTCCCGATAAAGTACCCCCCTTAAGGCGGGTTGATATCCGCCCGCCGCTCGAAGACGGGACAATCTGGAACCTGTGTCTCACAAGTCCCAGAGGCGGTTACCTGAGCATAATCGAACGGCAGAGTTTGCCGGAAAACCTCCACGCCTGGCTGGTGCTGGAACCGGGGACAATTATCCCCCTGTTACGGGACACTACCATTTTTATCTCCAGCGATGTTCACACGGCCAGGCTCTTTATCGGCAACAGCAACTATATCCGAAACGAAATTAATCCGTTACTGCCTGAAGATTATGCTTTATATCAGAACTATCCCAATCCTTTCAACCCGGAAACAACCATCCGTTTCGCCCTGCCTGCCGCCGGACATGTCAGGCTGGATATTCTTAATATCCTGGGACAAAAGGTAACAACCCTGCTTGACCGCGAGATGCCGGCGGGAGTCAGCAATGTCGTCTGGGACGGTACCAGCGGGTCCGGTCACACCGTGGCTACGGGGATTTATTTTTATCGTCTGACCAGCGGTACTTTCACGCAATCCAAAAAGATGATTTTATTAAAGTAATAACCTGACGGTTTATACTGATTATAAACTTCAGAAAAAATGTCAGGATCACAGTTAAGGCAGGTCAGGAGCCCCGTGCTGTATAGTATCATAAGATAGTTTACGGGTTGTGTCAAGACATCCTATAACGTTCCGTCAGGTCTTGTCCGCCTGTGGCGGATGTGACCTGACGGTCTTTGTGGGCGGCACATGTCCACATATGCCCCAACGAAAGGCAGATGTGGACATCTACCAGATACGAATAGTATAGTGTCAGGTCATACTCGCCTTCGGCGAGCAGGACCTGACACAACTTTTAAAAGGATTCCTGACGGCGCAGAAAAGGTTTCGGCCTGCAAATTGACGAAAGTCTTTGACATTTCGATTTACAAATCTACAAATGATTATAAGGCAATAAAAAACCCGCCATTGTAAGACGGGTTTTTCTATTTCTATCGCAGAGGTGTTTAATTCAGGTAGGCACGCAGAGAGCGGCTGCGCGAGGCATGGCGCAAACGGCGGATAGCTTTCTCTTTTATCTGGCGAACCCGCTCGCGGGTCAGCGAGAAACGCGCCCCGATTTCCTCGAGCGTCAGCGCCTTCTCATGGTTCAAACCGAAATAAAGATTGATGACCTCGGCTTCGCGGGGTGTCAGCGTGTCCAGCGCCTTCTCGATTTCCACCCGGAGCGAATAGCTTAACAGCGCTTCGTCCGGCGACGGCTGGAATTCATCCTCTAGAACGTCGATAAGCGAGTTATCCTCGGAAACCGAAAAGGGGGCATCCAGCGACAGGTGCGAGTTGGATATCTTGAGGGTATCCGAAACCTCGCCCTCGGAAAGCTCGAGTTCCTGGGCTATCTCCTGCGGGGACGGTTCGCGTCCCAATCCCTGTTCGAGCCGGCTGGAAATCTTGCCGATTTTATGCAAGGTTCCCACCCGGTTTAAAGGCAGACGGACAATACGGCTCTGCTCGGCCAGCGCCTGCAGAATCGCCTGTCTTATCCACCACACGGCATAACTGATAAACTTAAAACCACGGGTCTCGTCGAACCTTTTAGCCGCTTTGATAAGGCCGATATTGCCTTCGTTTATTAAATCGGCCAGGGACAGACCCTGATTTTGATACTGCTTGGCCACCGATACGACAAAACGCAGATTGGCTTTGGTTAATTTCTCCAGGGCCTTCATGTCGCCCTGCTTTATCTTTCGAGCCAGCCGCACTTCCTCGTCGGCGGTAATTAGAGGTGTTTCGCCTATTTCCCGAAGATAGAGGTCCAGCGACCTGTCTTCGTCACGGTACTTTAACGATTGTTTAGCCACTTATAGACTAACTCCCCTGTTAAATGATTGAAACATAAATACGACTCCGGTGAGTCTCCTAACCCCATTTTTTAAAGTCAACCTCAAGGCCGTATCACCTTCCTGGCGATGGAGCCGTTGGGTTCCTGAACGATAAGAGAAATACGATTTTCTCCGGATAATTTCTTAGCCAGGTTTTTCAATTCGTTGACGGAAGTTACCTGTTCTTTATTTATCTGCATGATAATCGTGCCCTCGGTAATCGACGCCCGGTCGGCCGGGGTGCCGGGGTAAACCCGGACAACATATAAACCGGGGACATGCTTGATATCTATCTGCCGGGCGATCTCGGGAGTAAACCCGATGGTTTCCATGCCGAGCCACTCTTCCATCGCCACCTCGCGGGAATCATCCGGCGTCGAATGCGAAGCTATGAAAGTATCCCGGTCAACCACGGTGGTGTACAGGGTCATTTCTTCGCCGCCGCGGACAATTTCAACCGGAACTTTTTCCCCATGCTTCACCGTCGTCACCAGCACCGAAAACTGGTTGACATTGAGGACTTCCGCTTTATTGAACGAGGTGACAATATCGCCTCTCCGCAAACCGGCCTGGTGCGCCGGGGAATCGCTGAATACCGAATCGATGACAATTCCCTTGACGGCTTTGAGACCCTGTCTTTTGGCCTCACGTTCGGTCAGATTCGACAACCAGACACCCAGCCAGCCGCGGCTAACTTTACCGGAGGCAATTAAATCCGGAACGATCGCCCGCGCCAGGTTGATGGGAATGGCGAAACCGATCCCCACCGAGCTTCCGGTCGGGCTCGAAATTGCCGCATTAACACCGATACATTCGCCGCGCAAATTGAGCAGCGGTCCGCCCGAATTACCCGGATTAATCGAAGCGTCGGTCTGGATATAATTCTGGTACAGGGGGGTTTCACGGCCGAAGCGAAGATTCGAACGCCCCTTGGCGGATATTACCCCCACTGTCACGGTTCGGTCAAGACCCACCTGCGGAAAGGGATTCCCAATAGCAATAGCCCAGTCGCCGACTTTAATAGCCTCCGAATCACCGAACGGGATAGCCACAATTTTTTCCTCAGGTTCTACTTTCAAAACCGCGAGGTCCGTCTGCGGGTCACTGCCCACCACCCGGGCAGTGTATTCGTAACCGGTAGCCGTTCGCACCGTAACATCGACGGCCCCATCAACAACATGGTTATTGGTGAGAATGTAGCCGTCCTCGCGGAAGAAAAACCCGGATCCGGACGATGTTGAATACCGAACACCCTGATACCACCAGGGTAAATTGACATCTTCGGAACGAGCGGATATGTTCACCACGGCATTCTGAACATGGTCAACAACACTGACAAAGGGCGATTCATAACTGCCGTCGCTGTACTGCACCACCGGATACCCCCCTGAAGACGAAGAAGGGCGCACTTCCGCCGACGTGTGCGAAGGCAGATTGAGGTTGGTCGCAATCAGGATACCGATAATTAAAAAGATAACGGCAACCAGCCCCAAAGATAAATATCCAAGACCCCTGCTGTTTTTTTTCTTGTCAGGGAAAAACTTTTCTTCCAAGTGTCCTCTCCAACAGATTTAGCCAAGAATTATAATAAAATATTTTCCTGATGTCAAGAGCTAATATTATAACGTCTTACAGTTCCGGTTGATTCAAATTATTTGTAATATTATACGGATTTCCCCGCCGGAATATTCCCCTGAAAACGGCGTTTTTATAACTTCAGGTATGTTATTGACTTTCCCGAAAAAACCTCCTATGTTTGACTCACTTATGAGCTCTGAATTCGACTTGAAAAAAGATATTATCCGGTTCGGGCAACGACTGGCCGAAAGGCAGATGGTGGCCGGTTCCGACGGCAATATTTCCGCCCGTATCGACGAGACACAAATTGTCATCACCCCTTCCGGTTTCGCCAAAGGCCGGCTTGAAATCGACGATCTGGTGGTGGTGGATATGAGCGGCCGGGTAATTAAGGGTAAGCATCAGCCATCTTCCGAAATTGCCATGCATCTTTTTACTTATCAGCAGCGACCGGATATTGGTGCTTGCATTCACGCCCACCCGCCTTATGCCACCGCGTTTGCCGTTGCGGGAGTGAAGCTTGAAAGCGACATTTTACCCGAAGTAGTGGTTTTTGTCGGCGATATCCCCTTAACCGCTTACGCCCCGCCGGGCACTGAAGCCGTACCAAAAGCACTGGCTCCGTATATTGAAAAAAATAGCGCCTTTTTACTTAGCAATCATGGCCTTTTAACGATCGGCCGTACCCTTGCGGAAGCTTATAACCGCCATGAAACGGTCGAACAATATGCCCGGATTATCCATCTGGCAAGGCAATTGAGTCCCGACATCAGGCATATCCCCTCCGCTGATTATGAACGTCTGGTGGCATTACAGCGTCAACTGGCGGCAAACAAGTTAGAGGATGATTAATATTCAGGTATGAGAAATAAAAAAATCATAATAGACAAGGCCAACCGTCTCCATCAGATGCCCCCGGATATACTCTCTTTCATCCAGACCGAAACTATTCGCCCCCTTCTTAAAAAACCGGAGTTAATCGACCTGGCTACGTTCCGCTGGCCGGTGGCGTTCGACTCCTTCAGTACTCCGGATATCAAAGAAATGCAGCCGGCTTCCTCCGAACAGATTAATAACCTCAAGGAAGAGTTACTCAACTGGCTGGCGGTCAATCAACATATCAAATTGAAAAATACCAGGGAAATTTTCATTGGCGGCGGAATACGAAGTCTCCTGTTCAACCTGGCGTTGAGTTTTCTGGAAAATAACGACATCGCTTTTGTCCCGGAACTGGGCCTGCCATTGTATCGGAAAATTGTTACCGCCTGCGGCGGAGAACCGATAAGTTATTCAATATCAGCCAAAAATAACTGGTCGCCGGGTTTTGAACGCCTGAACACCCACCTGGGTCGGGTCGCCCGCGTTCTGTTCATTAATTCACCTCATAATCCTACCGGATTTGAGCTGAACGAAAAAGAAATGGCGGAATTAGCCTGGCTGGCCGGCCGCGAAAACCTCCTTCTGGTCAACGATGCTGCCTATCAGTCCATTCCCGAAAGAAAACCGGTTTCCTTGCTTTCCGTTGCTGGCGGGCGTAAAGTAGGCGTTGAGGTTTACTCCTTCAGTTACCTGTTTGGCCTGCCACCTTTACCGTTCGGATTTATAGCTGGAAATTATGAAGTTATTAATGCCGTCAAACAAGCCGCAGGCTTATTGCCATCCTTTATCCCGGTTTATTATATCAATCTGGCATTACAGGTAATCCGCAAATACCCCTCGGAATCCCTGAAAAAAACCCGCAAGCGAATTTCCCGGTGTCTTTCGGAAGCGAATAAGTTTCTCAACGTTTTATCGCTGGAAAAAGTCAGTACCGAAACAATTCCCTTTATCTGGGCCGAAATTTCTAAAAGGGAACAAAACAGTACGGTAACCGCCCGGCATTTGTACCGCCGCTATCGTATTCTCGTTGCTCCCGGAACCTCTTTCGGTGACAGTGGCCAGGAATACCTACGTTTATCGTTAACCGCCGAACCGGAGCTATACACCGCCGCCGCCGAGCGGTTGAAAAGAAAAAAAATAAAAATACTGAAAAAGAGAGAAACTTGATGAAAGATGTTATCCGTCTGATTGGCATGCCGTTTTACGGGTATCACGGGGTAACCGCCGCGGAGAAGGAAACCGGCCGCATTTTTGAAGTCGACTGTGAACTCGGGCTGGATTTGGCTTCCGCCGGGCAAAGTGACCAGCTCACGGATACCATCGATTACTATGAAGTCTATAAAATTATAAAGGATAATGTCGAAGGTACGGCTTTTTCTCTTCTGGAAGGTCTGGCCAACCGCCTGGCTTCCATTATCCTTGACAAATTCCCGATTTATCGGGTAACTTTAAAAGTGCGCAAGTTAACCCCCCCGGTCGCGGGTCTGGCAAAATATATCGAGGTAGAGGTAACTCGATTCCAGGGAGATACCGATAAACTTACTGAAAGTAAGTAAATTATTACCAAGGAGAAAAAATGGCCGAAACCGTTTACATCCTGCTCGGTTCCAACCTGGGCGACCGCGAAAAAAACCTTCAAACCGCCCTGTCGAAACTGGAAATCCTCGAAGGTTTCGAGGTCGTGGCGACCTCTTCAATGTACATTACCGAAGCTTACGAAATGCCTGAAAACACCCCTAATTTCTTAAACCAGGTAGTCAAAGGTGATTATAAATACACTCCCCGGGAATTATTAAACGCCCTGGAACTTATTGAAAAAAAACTGGGCCGGACCGGCAAAGGAAAAAATGTCTCCCGGATAATCGACCTTGATATCCTGTTTTTCGGGGAGCAGGTTATTGTATCCGATAACCTGATGGTGCCGCATCCGAAGGTGCTTAACCGCCCGTTTGCTTTGGTACCTCTTGTGGAAATCGACCCGCAATTTGTCCACCCGGTCACCGGGAAACCAGTGGTTGATTTTTTAAATGAACGAGAACGTAAGAAAGTAATATTGTATAAGGATTATGTCGCCCGAAATATCTGAACCCAATTATATTGCCGTCGAAGGCGTGATAGGGGTCGGCAAAACAACTTTTGCCGGGATGCTGGCCGAACGCCTTGAAGCCGAACTTCTCAACGAAGAGGTTTTCGAAAATCCCTTCCTGGTCGATTATTACAAACATCCCAAACGCTTTGCCTTCGCCTGCCAGCTTTACTTCTTAATTTCCCGTTTCCAGCAGCAACAACAGCTCATGGTCCGGGACCTTTTCGCCCAGCGCATTGTCGCTGACTATCTTTTCGCCAAGGATGCCATTTTTGCCTCGGTTACCCTTTCCGAACGAGAACTGGCCCTGTATAACAAAATTGCCCCTATCCTGGCCCGCGATGTCCCCCCGCCGGATCTGGTCATTTACCTGCAGGCGGGCACCAACACCCTGCTGGAAAGAATCCGTAAACGTAATTTCACTTTTGAAAAACCTATTGATTTCGAATACATCGAAGGTTTGAACCAGGCTTATGACTACTTCTTCTTTCATTATACGGATACCCCCCTGCTGGTGGTTAAAACCGATGAAATCGATTTCGTCAACAACCCGAAACACTTTGACGATTTAATTGAACAGATAAAAAAACCGGTTTCCGGGAAAAAATACTATGTCCCGGCCGGTAATCTCGTAGAAAAATAAGTACTATGTCAACTATCAAAGATAACAAGAAAAATACTACCCATACCTTCATGGCGAAAAAAAAGAACGGCGAAAAGATAACTGTTCTTACGGCTTATGATTATTTCACCGCCAGGCTTCTCGACCGAGCCGGGATAGATTCCCTTCTGGTGGGTGATTCAGCGGGTAATGTCATCCACGGTTTTGAAAATACCCTGCCTGTAACGATGGATATGATGGTTATCCATACGGCCGCGGTGACGAGGGGTGCTTCCCGGGCGCTGATAATAGCCGATATGCCCTTTCTCTCCTTCCAGCCGTCAATTAAGACCGCCATAAAAAACGCCGGCCGTTTTCTCAAGGAAGCCGGCGCTGAAGCGGTTAAAATCGAAGGCGGACTGGAAATGATACCCACCATTAAAAGGCTGATTGAATGCGGTATCCCCGTAATGGGACATATCGGTCTTACCCCCCAGTCAATTCATCGTTTCGGCGGTCCCAAGATCCAGGGCAAGAAAGACTGGTCGCGGGCTTATCTGATGGAATCAGCCCTGGCTTTAGAAGAAGCCGGCTGTTTTTCGATGGTCCTGGAATTACTTGATACCGAGCTGGCCAACGAAATTACCAGGAATTTAAAACGAGCGGCGACTATCGGAATCGGCGCCGGGCCCGGTTGTGACGGCCAGGTACTGGTGATAAATGATATCCTGGGCTTGCGTGAAGAAGGATTTAAACCCAAATTCCTGCGCGAATACGCCAATTTGACACCGCTAATTATCGAGGCGGTGCAAAGGTATATTGAAGATGTCAAGGAAGGCCGCTACCCCAGAGAAGAAGAGTCTTATTGATTTTTTAGTGTTTTATAATTTCAGAAAATACGTAATAATATTAAAGGTTACTTGAAAGTACCTGTAAAATACAGGACGACAGCAACTACTATAATCAGCCCGGCCCCGAAAAGAAGATACGCCCAGAGCGGCAGTTTCCTGGTTGAAGATACCGGTGTTGCGGGAATATGAGCCTGGGCATTAGCCCGTTTACGGCGACTTTCGAAATCATCCCAGTCAAGGAGAAATTCTTCGCAGGTTTTATAACGGAAGGGTACTCTGATGGCCAGAAGTTTGTTCAGCATGGTAGCGACATCTTCCGGCAAATCCATCCTGACATCATCTAAAAGAAGATTATCACCGGCGTCATACTGGGGATTTCGCCCGGTCACCAGCTGATGAAAAATAACCCCCATTCCATAAATATCACCCTGGCGGGATATTTTCCTTTCCGGCGGGCTGTACCAGTTTTTCTTTTGAGGCGCATCATAATGTATCGGCATGCCAAAATCGGAGAGCTTGACATTCTC
Source organism: Candidatus Zixiibacteriota bacterium (assembly GCA_028715215.1). Lineage (GTDB taxonomy): Bacteria > Zixibacteria > MSB-5A5 > GN15 > FEB-12 > JAFGNW01. The sequence continues at coordinate 7,275 of JAQUSF010000064.1, read as the reverse complement.
TTCGACATCGAAAAGAATGTTGGAAGGACGGAGATTGCCGTGAACAATATTATTTTTATGGGCAAAATCAAGACCCAGGGCGACCTGTAAAATGATATCCGCCGCTTTATGCCATTCATACTTGCGGACCATCCGGTCGGCCAGCGAACCACCCGGGGCATATTCGCTTATCACCACGGTTGACTTGTTATCGCCTCCGGAACCGAAAATATTGATAATATTTCTATGCTTCAGGGTGCTTAACAGCTTGGCTTCCTTGCGACCGGCTTCTCCCTTGCTGTGTTTTTTGATGATATAAAGGCGTTTATTGACTTTGTTTTCTACCAGGATAGTCGAACTGAATTTGGTTTCCTTGATAGTATCAAGATATCGACATTTGCCGATGAATGATTCCGAACCACTCAAAGAATAATCCTCGGTACTCCTGGAATTATTACTTTTATTCATGGCGTTGAGAATATCATTTTTTAAATCCACGGCCGTCTGGTAACGTTCAGTCGGCTCCTGAGCCAGGCAGCGTATGACAATATCGTCGAAGGTGATGTTTATGTTTTCATTGAGTTCCGAAGGCATTTTAAAACGCCCCATCGGCTTTTTACCGGTCAGTATTTCATAAAGGATGATGCCCATGGCGTAAATATCGGTGGTCTGGTCAACATTGGTGGAACTTACCTTCTGCTCCGGAGACATATAAGCCAGTGTGCCCATAATGACATCGGACGAAGTCACCTCACCTTCGGGCGTCCCCACAATCTGGGCAATACCGAAATCCGCCACCCGGGGATTCCCCTGGCGGTCAATGAGAATATTGGTAGGCTTAATATCCCGGTGGATAACGCCGTTTTTATGAGCATAATCCAGGGCTTTGCAGACCTGAACAATCATATCCAGTTTGGTTTCAAGGGGAATTGTGCCGTGTTCGATGACCTCACGAAGGGAGGTGCCGTCGACATACTCCATCACAAAATAATACCGGTTCCCGGCTTTACCTTTATCAATAACATGTACGATATTGGGATGATTAAGCTTGGCTATAACCATGGATTCCCGTTCAAACCGCCTGACGATTTCCGGGTCGCTGGTCAATTTGGAAGCCAGGATTTTAATCGCGACATCGCGGTTTAAAGATTCCTGACGCCCTTTGTATATTTCGGCAATACCCCCCTGGCCAATTTTACCGGTCAGGATATAATCCCCGATTCTGACTTCTTTTCTTTTATCTTGAACTATTTCCGTCATTGCCGTTTTACCACAAAAAAACAGGGACAGCCAAAAGATGCTATCCCTGTTATAATCGGCAAGTGTAGTTAATTCATTTACTTAACCAGTACCATTTTTTTCGTATCCGAACCTTTTTCATGTATTAACCGGTAAAAATAGATCCCGCTGGGCTGACGGGAAGCGTCAAATTCCACTTTATGATTACCCGCTGTCGTAGCACCATCCACCAGCGTGGCCACATTCTGACCGAGGATATTGAAAACCTCAAGTTTGGTCTGACCTGAAGTCGGCAGAGAAAACTCGATTATGGTAGCCGGATTGAACGGATTAGGATAATTCTGCTCCAGAGCAAACTCATTAGGTAACAAAGAGTTATTGTCTTCGATTACAGCTGTGGGAATTACTACAACCACTTTACCGAGGACAAAGTCAGGGGAAAAAATATCCGTCCCGGAGTTATCTGTAATATACACACCGGTTTGGATCCACTTATCAACTCCATTATAATTGACCTGTTCGGCACTTTCAATCTTGTTTATCACGATTGTCTGCGGAGCGGCTCCCGAAGCCAGGGTAAAAAATAACTCGGCTACAATACCATCGGTGGTCGATATGGTTTCGAGTGGCAGTGGGAATTGAACCGGCGCCAGATAAGTGATGATTACTTTTTGCGCCACCGGGTCGATATAGGTTATACCGTTGAAGTTGACCGGCTTTATGGAGCCTTCGTAAGATACAGAATCAAGCGTTAAATCACTGTTCAGGTAACTTAAGGGAATTGTCAGAGCGGAAAAAGCCAGATTATTATCACTGATCCTGACTTTCACTCCAAATTGATTACCCGGTTTGGCACTGACCGAATCAATTGTAATTGTTCCCGTGTAGGTCTGAGCTGAAACCAGGGAGGTGAAAGTGAAAATTAATCCCAGAGAAAACAATATCGTTTTTTTCATAAAATCATCCTTTCTGTCATATTAAATAAAGTCATATTAATTTAATTATACATTAACCATAATACTTGAATGCAAACCCTATGCCATTGTCGTAGACAGTCTTTGAAACCCGCTAAATATATGAGGATAAGCTGAAATATACCTTAAGTTGTTATCATGCAATGAAATGATGACTCGGGATATTCATATGAATTTAAAAGAACAAAGATAAAATAAAAAAAGGTTCCAAGCCTTCATTATGGTATGAACTAAAACATGCAATCGACTGCAGGAATAATAAAAGGCGACCGGTACAGGTCGCCTTCTTAGAAAAAAGTATAGTAAATTGTTATTTCCAGTCTGTCTTGATATTCACAAACATTGTCTTATTACGCCGCCAGACAAAAAAGATAACTTCGGAAGCTTTCTCCTGTTCCATTTCCGTCATGAAGTTATTGACATCAGTAACCGATGTTACTATCTGACCGCCGATGCGCTGAATAATATCGCCAATTAAAAGACCGCCGATATTTGCCAGACCTCCCATTTTGATTTCCGATACAACCGCCCCATACAATTCATCCTTGTCCATATTGTAGTATAGATAATCGGAAAAAACCAGGTTACGGACTTTAAATTCCAGGGTTTTATTTTCATACTCCTCAGCTTCACTGGCGGCCAGGGGGCGGGATTCAAGCTGAGTAAACACTTTTAAAGAATCAACCCGGTTGTCAACGGGCCTGAGAACTGTAAATTCGACGCGCGTACCTTCTCCCATTTCCGAGATACGGCGCTGGAATATCGGCAACAGTTCCTCACGGTCAACCATTACCGGCTGACCATTAATCTCAATAATCATGTCACCCACCGCCAGGCCGGCTTTATCGGCCGGGGAACCCTTGACCACTTCGTTGACAATAATCCCCCCCGGAACATCAATATTAAAGAAAGCGGCGATATCACTGGTCAGCGACTGCAGGGTGATACCCAGCCAGGCGCGTTCGATTTCACCTTTCTGGGGAGGATGAGTAATAATTTTCTCAAGGCGTTCGCCAGTGATAATACCCAGGAGAGGATAGTCGAAGTCCGAAAAGGAATCCATGAAACCGATATCGCTGTCGGTCGAAGGATTTATTAACGAGCCCAGGACACCCACCGGGAGCAGGTTTTCATTGTACAACACCGAAGCGGTTTCCAGACCGCTGAAACCCACCGTCAGGGGGAAATCCTCCGGAGTCTTAATCAGGGAAGAGATCATGCCGACATCGGCCGCCAAAGGCGGGTCGACAAATTTAGGCAGCAGCATGTAAAGGGCCATCCAGTCACCGACTTTAAACTTATAATTCTTAACGAAATTTACACAGGCAAAAGAGAGCCCTGGCGAGGTTCCTTCCGGGACAACAATCTTCACCAGACCCAGCTGGGTGAAATTATCCACTCCGATATACTCGCCTTCATATTTAAGCCCGGTCAGAGTAGCAACCTCGATTTTAACAGGGGTGGTTTTAATGGTAATACCCGATAAGGCACTGAGGGGATTCCGGGTATCCAGAAAAGAACCGTCAAAAATGACCAACCCTTTCTCCGTAACGATTGTCCCCAGCACCCGCTGTTCCTGTTCGTTAGTTTGCATTCCGAAAGAAATTTCAATTTTCATATTCAGGATAACGGTATATTTTTCAATTTTACCGCGCAGTTTATCAAAGTCGAAAGACTGCGCCCCGGCTGAAGCGGCCAGACCCATGATGAAACTAAACAGAAACAGGCCGGCTATCGGAACCAGCACGTTTAAAGGTTTATTCTTCATTAAAAAATACTCCCTCTTTCTTATCGATATTCAAAAAGACCAGGCGGGTACTCCCCCCGCGTTTGACAGTCAGGAGAATCTTGTCGGCAGCGGCTGAAAGTTCATTGTAAAGCCGGATAAAGTCAGCAAGGTCCAGGATATCGTTTTTATTGATCTTAATCACAACATCGCTCCGCCTTAAACCGCCCAAATCGGCCGGGCTGATATCCTTAACGCCGGAGACAATGACCCCTACGGAATCTTTTAACTGGTACTCAAGACGCATATGCCGGGTGAGACCTTTGACGGCGAATCCCCAGGTGCGGCACTCGAAATCCTCGCCCTGAAGTTCGCCCAGGGATTTGGTGACAATATTGAAATTATAGGTCTCTTTATCGCGCAGTACCTTCAGGGCTATTTCCGAGCCGGGTTTATGCCGGGCTATTTTGTTGTAGAAAGCCGGCAACTCCTCGACAAAGCGGGCGGATACGGCTTCACCATCGACTTCCAGAATGACATCGCCGGCTTTCAGAAAAACCTCTTCAGCCGGGGAACCGGGATCGATCGACGAAATCAATACACCCTCATTGGAACCGGTGCTAAAATAATTTTCCAGCTCCTGCAATGCCTGGCAATGGACGCCAATCCAGCTGCGTTGTACCTCGCCCTGTTTCAGAATCGCTGTGGTGACTTCCTTGACAATATTGATGGGGATCGCAAAACCGATACTGTTGGCGAACATGGTAGCCCGCGAATTGATACCTACAATACGGCCTTCCAGGTCAACCAGCGGTCCGCCGGAATTCCCGGGATTTATGGCAGCATCGGTTTGAATCCAGAGATTATACTGGCCGGTACTCTCCCCGGTGGGCAGGCGCACATCACTTGAAAAATATCGGTCCCGCGTGGAAACAACTCCGAACGAAACCGTTCGTGACAAGGACAGGGGCGAACCCATAGCCATCACATACTGGCCTACCTGGAGGGAGTCCGAATCACCAAACTCAGCCACGCTGATCTTGCCCTTATATTCATCAAGGAGAAGTTTCAGCACGGCGATATCCGTGGCAGGGTCGCCGCCCACATATTTGGCCGATACGATTTCCTTGTCGTTCAACGTACATATTATCCGTTCCGCTTTACCGGCTACGTGATAATTGGTCACCACATAACCATCGGGATGAAAAATAATCCCGGAGCCGATAACGGACTGTTTTTTCAGCTCCCCGGTGTTGTAGTCCTTGATGACCGGCTGAATATGAACCAGGGCGGGCATGACTTTGTTACGAGCATTAAAAATCTTTTTCTGGACATTATTGTCGTTGACCTGGGCACCGGCCGCCACCGCCATCAGAAGAAATACCATCAACAACTTGCGCGTCATCTTATCTCCTTAATTTACCTTGGCAAGTAATTATAACAAATGAAGGCCATATTAGTTCGGTTCTTTCTGTTCGATTAGCCCTCATTATCTTTTGATTATACTTTTTTTTTATAATAATCGGCAAGCGGTATCTTCAACTCCATCTTTTATCCGGGGGATAATAAAAAAAAACCGCCGACCGGCGGTTTTTTTCGTATTAAAAGACGTTTATTTCATTTCCAGTAGATATCGATGGACCCGATACCGACTTCAATCGACAGGAAAATACGGTCTTTCGCATTATCAAAACCAGGGGATTGGTAGTGGTCGTTATCGATTTCTTCGAGGTCTTCGTTGTGAAATTCTATCGATGAAAACAGGCCTTCATCCGCTTCAATATCGACGGCGACTCCCCGGGGCAGAACTAAATCGACGGAACCAACCCCGACATCAATCTCTATCTCAGACTCGCCTTTATAATCCCCGCGCAAATCCAGGTCACAGGAAGCCGCCCCGCAGGAGACTTTGAGATTCTCGAAATTGGCGTTGCCCAGGTTTTCGACCTCCAGTGACGAAGCTCCGATTTCTAAAACCAGCTCCCGCATCCTGACCGGGTTGACCTTCGTGAATTCGATTATTCCCGACGCCGCCCCGACTTTAAAAGTGAGGGCCGTGATGGGAATACCGCCCAGGTCAATATCGGCTTCGCAGGCGCCCAGTTCAAAATTCATCTCGCTGGAATATTTCGTGGAAAGGGTAAGTTCCCAGGTATTGTCGATTTTATTACCATCCCTGTTTCTTTTCCTGAGATTCTCGCTCTCGAGTACCAGGAAACCGGTATTATTTCTATTCTTATATTCGACGTTAAAATCGAATTTTCTGGAATCGTAAGTAACATCGAGAATAGCCGCTTCCTTGATATTTTCCGGGTGGATAACCAATTCCCCCATACCGAAATCACAATCGATATCCAGGCGGTCAACCCCCTGAGCGTCGATTTTTTCGGTAACATTTTCGATGCGCTGAGCCGCTACCGGCCATGATAAAAACATCAAGAAAAATAATAAAAGAACCAATATCCTGCCTGTCCGCATATACACCTCGCTTTCTTATCATCCTTTACGAAAAGCGAAGATTCTTTGTTTCACTATTAGCAATGGTGGTATTATTCCTCGGAAGAAAGAGGCCCTTTGCCGGAAGAAGTCTCGGAGTCGGGTTTTTCCGGCTTGAGCATCGAGGGTGCGATAACCGGAGGTTCTTTGGGAATCGGTGGCGGCGCCGGAGCCTGGAAAGGTTCCATGGCCATACGGTCCGCAAAACTGACATATTTACGAAAACCCCAACGCGTTAAAAAAGCCGCCCCGACACCACTGAAAACCGGGTAAGTTGAGAGGCCGATGGACACTACCAGGAAGAAAATGCCGAAACCGTGTTGTACCGGGGAGGCGTCGTTGAATAGGAGCGAAGTCAAAAACCACGGTAGCATGAAAGCAAAAATCCCCGTAAAAACACTGAAAAGAGTACTCTTTTTTGCTCCCCATACTTTTTTGGAAAAAACGTCCCCGATCGTCTGACCGAAAGATATAACGCCAAAAGCAATCGCCACGATATAAAGAAGCGGGACAAAAACCACCACCACCAGACCGACAATAGTGATTGCCACCAGAAGAGTAATAACCGGTATCAGAATCACGAGCAAAAAACCCAGCAGGTAGGTTTTTACCCGGTGGCCGCACATACATTCCCTGAAATTATCGAGTTGCCGGGGCATCAACTGGACAACCAGAAAACCCATGATAACAAAGAAAGCGGTCACGCAGATTATCACTACCAGAAAACCGTATGGAAAAGACTTGACTGGAATACCAAAAGTGGAGGTGATATACTGTTTGCCCAGAACCCGGCCGCCCTCTTTAATGTCGATTTCCGGAGCCTTGACATAACCGTCAACCTGTCCGCACTCTGTGACCACC
>JAQUSF010000063.1 GCA_028715215.1 Candidatus Zixiibacteriota bacterium | reverse complement strand
TCGCGGCGGTGACCGCCGTTTTTTCACCGAAATAACTGGGCGGAATATTCTGACCGGTGGATAAAAGCAAATATTTCACACCGGCCAGGTTCAAAAAGAAGGGATTGGTTCGGTTTACCATTTCGATACTGCCCAGCAAATCGTCATACCAGCGCAACTGGTTACCATGATAACCGATTAAGACATCAATCCCGAAATACGGCAGGACCAGGCTCTTGGGGTCGTTTAAATCCAGGACGCGGAATTTATCATTTTTCTGAGTGAAGAAACTGACCAGCGGGTTTTTAGCCCAGTAGCGCTCATTATCAAAAACACCGATAAAACGTTTATCAAAACGAACATTATATATCAGCGGTACAAGTACCAGGATAACTAAAATACCCGCCCCGGCTTTCCCGGCTCGATATAACCAGATAAATAAAGCCGCAAGGGCGGAAAATAAAAAAGTGAACCAGGCGCCGGATTGTATTGCGGGCAGATTCATATAGGCAACATCGAGCTTGCTTATCCCCTGTTGTACCATAGTCGCGGCGGCTTCGCTGTAAAAAAGGGAACACCAGCCGGACAGCATTCCTTTGCCGCTGACGTTAAAAAGCAGGGCTAGAAGGAACATCAGCGACGGCAGGCCGAACAAGAGGTAATTAAAATATTTGCCGGTGGTTTCCTTCTTCTCCCTTTTCTTGTCCTGGATATACTGAATACCCATCCCTGCCAGCAGCGCTATCGAGAACGAGAAGATGAACATAATCATGGACGCCGCGCGCATCGAAGACACCTTGGGAATCAGATAGAAAAATATCTTGAATATCGGGGTGGTATCAGCCAGGGCGTAGAAAAGAGCAAAAAGCGCCAGAGCGCCGAAAAAATACGCTTCCTTACGCCGCGCGAATAACAGGCCGATTAAAGCCGCAAAAAAAGCCACCACGCCGACCGACTCCGAATTATCCTTAAAAGCGTTCTTGCCCCAGTAATAGGTTTCGGCTTCCTGGGTGGAAACACCCGCAAACTCCGGAATCAGTATGGAGAAGACATCTTCTTCGTGCATGGACCAGGACGTCGCCCAGTCCCAGCCTTTTTTAACGTCGGCACGGGGCGAAAAATGGGTGGTATAGTAATAACCGGGATAAAACTGAATGGCCGAAAGCAACAGCCCGAGTACCACGGCATAAGCCACCAAAAGACCGGGGCGAATCAGGGGTACCAGGGCTCTCTTTTCAAAATACAGCCGGAGCAGTTTGAACAGGGAATAAAAAGCCACCACCCATAACATGAAATAAGACAACTGCGGGTGAGGCGATAAAATGATAACACCAATAACAAGCCCCAGGAGGGAAAAATTCAAAAACGGCTGTTTCTGAAAACCCCGTTCGAGGAAAAGAATCACCAGGGGAAACAGGGTGGTGACGAAAATTTTGCCGTCATGCCCGGGGGCGACATAAGAAACCAGGTAAGGGGCGAACATATAACAGACCGCCGAAAAAAGCGAGGCCACTTTCGACAGTTTAAACTGCCGGGCACAGAAATACATGAAAAGACCGGCCAGAAAAATATGCAGAATCTGAACCATGCCCAGCATGCGAAAAATAGACCCGAAAAATTTTAAAATCGATAAAGGATAGAAAATATCCCCGTGAAAAGCTTCCACGAAAGGCATGCCGCCGAAAGCGTGCGGGTCCCACTGCGGAACCTTCCCGTGTTCCAGAAAATAGTTGACATAGAAAGCCCGGTGATAAATACCGGCCTGAATCATATCGGAACCGCGCAGCATCTTGTCGGAAAATAAAAATTCACTGAAGAGTACAACCAGGGCCAGAAAGATGACCAGAAACGCCAGAGGCACAAACCATTTAGAATTTTCCGGGTCGAATTTTCCCTTTTTCCCCGGACCGGGTCGGGATTCACTCACTTTTACATTTTTTTTCTTTACCAAAATTATCCTCTAAGAATTGTTATTAATCTTAATAAAAAAAGAGATAACGGCGGCGCTGGCTTCGATAACTATCGTCCACAACCTGGCCAGGACAGCTACCGCCGCCGCCACCGGGCCTAAAAACGGTACCAGTAAAGCGCCCATGACTACCTCCCGGGGACCAAACCCGCCCGGGGCAAACAAAACCAAATAGCCAACCTGATATGACAAGGCAAAAATTCCCATCGCGGCAATAAGACCGACCGGGTAAACTTCGGATACCGCCGTTATAAAAAACCAGAAGGCACAGCCATAAAGAACCCAGCTGAAAAAATAACCGAGAAATATCATCAGGGCAACCTTTTTATCGAGATGAAAAGTCAGCGGGGGACGGGATAACTTTTCCAGAATATAATTAACCACCTTTAAAATCGGCGACGTCCAGAAAACCAGGACCGCACAGAAAGCCAGCATGCCGAAGGTCAATAAAACCGCCGAATACGGGCCCAGAAGGCGCACCTGGTCGATCAGGATTCTCGAATCCCACTGAGACGACAACACAAACAACAACAGCGACGCCGGAATGGTGAACAACTGGAAAATCACAAAGGAAGTTACTGCCGGCTCGGTTGGTATCCCTTTTTCCCGGGTCAGGTATAAGATCCCGAACAATTGCCAGATTTTTCCGGGGATATAATGTCCGAGGTTCGATAAATACATGATTTTGAAAGCTTCCGGAATTTTCACCCTGTAACCGAAACTGCCTATTATACCGCGCCAGGAAAGAGTAAACATTAAGAAAGCCAGAAGGCCGCATATTATCGAAATAATCAGATAGCCGATATTAAACCGCCAGTCATAATCTTTTATCTCGACCCAGTTTTTTTCCACCTGGCGGGCGAGGAAATATAAAATTACCAGTGTCAGGATTATTTTTATAAGCAGGACGACTTGTTTTTTATGGCTCATGACGGGTTTTCCGGGTCAGGGAAAAAAGTTCTAATTTCCCTCGGTCTGGTTATTCGGGTAAGTTCTGAAATCGGCATATTCATCGAACACCGTCTGCCGGCTAATCGATCTTCCTGCCATCAAGTTTATCCAGGATGGCTTTATTTTTTCTTCGTAAATCGCCGATTTCTTCTTTGAGAGCGGTCAAACCCTCCGACATAAAGCCCATGATAAAAAGACCCATCCCCATACCCATGAGCAGGATTACCAGGTACAACAGGGTACGATTGCCCTGCTCGAGAAAATAACGAAGGTAGATGGCATACAAGCCGACCAGGATACCCAGAATAAAGACCACCACACCACAGCCGCCGAAAAATAAAAGCGGCTTGCGAAGAAAAGTTATTTGAAACTTAACAGCCAGCATATCCAGCACCCCAACCGGAATACGCCAGATTGAAAACTTGGTCCGGCCCCATTTGCGAGGATAAAGCGGCACCTTCTCTTCTTCGACTTTAAAGCCTTCGTTGGCCGCCAGAACGACCAGATAACGGTGCCAATCCTGCCGCAGAAAAATATTTTCCACCACCTCACGGCGAAAGGCTTTAACCGAATTCAGGTCATGCACTTTGAGATTAAAAATTTTACGCGAAAACCAGTTATAAATCGAAGAAACAAAACGCTTGTTATATTTCCCTTGTTTCCAGCCGGTACAGATATCAGCTCCCCGGGCAATGGGTCTTACCAGGTCGGGGATGTTTTCGGGGAGGTACTGAAGGTCGGCAGGATAGAAAACATATACTTTTCCCCGGGCAATGCTGAATCCGGTGTGCAGGGCGTCGGTTAAGCCGCGTCGACGCTGATGGGTGGCGAATTTAATAAAATTATATTTACGGGCATTTTCCTCTATCCTGTCCAGTGTCCGGTCGGTTGAACCATCATCGACAAATATCAACTCTCCCTTAAAAAGCGCTTTTTCCAGCATGGCGGCAAAGAGGTGGCAAAATTCATCGATGTTGCCTTCCTCATTTAAAGCCGGAACAATAACCGAAACGATAAAATCATAATTTTCTTCAACAGCCAATTTAATTACCTCGCATATGATACAATCAGCATTCGTGGTTGTTCAACCGAATATATAAAAACGTAATTTCTTAAGAAAAACTCAACTGCTTTTTTAATATAAACTTATAATAAATATTTTCGGTTAAAAACTGACAACTTGTTACTTTAATTATATTCTTCACAAACCCTTACGGATTGAAAGTCAATTTGAGAATAACTTAAGGAGCGCTTTTTTTAAATCAATTAACTTTTTTAATATTATATAAAACCTCCCCTTAAAAAATCAAGATAAATCGTGTCTTGTTTCTGGCGGTACCATTAACATCAAGAAAACAAATTAAAGAAAATGCGTGATATTATTACTAAATGAAAATTAATATGAAAGAGAATGAATATTTGAGCGACTCTATAAATGGGGAGGTGGAAAAAATTTAACATACACCTCGTTTCGTCATTAAACTTGCGGGTATTAAGATTTAATAGCTGGTGAAAAGTTTCATACTGAAACATTCTCTTTAATAACACAGAGTATTTCTTAGAAGTGAGACCCTAAAAAAATTTTTAAACAAAAAAGTGTTCATATTCGTTTTCATTATGACTAAAGAGGTGAGTTTAAAGCCCAACAACTTCTCTTTTAGAACTGCCGGTTGAGAATTCTTAACCGGCAGTTTTTTTGTTGTCATACAAAATTACAGATGTTATCACTTAGACACATCTCCTTGACTTATTATGTTTATAGATATTTATTTTCTTTTGAGAAAGTTGTATGTCAAAGAAATTATTCATAATCCTGTCTGTTTTCTTCATATTAACAACATCGCTTTATCCCTTTGATGGCAAACGCAAGGGTTTTGTTATCGGTTGTGGGTTAGGCTTTGCACCATTAACCAAATGGTCAGGTGATTCACCCAGAGCAAATGAAAATAAAGCCGGATTTGCAGCAAACATAATGATTGGTTATGCTCGTAATGAGCACAGTATGTTTGTTTATGAAAGTAATGTTGTCATTTTCAACTCTGACCATTTTCAAGACCGATACATTGCTCAAGGATTTAATGGGTTTTCCTGGTATTATTTTTTGAACCCTGATGGTGAAAGTTTCTTCTTTACATTCGGCTTTGGGCTCTCGGTTTTTCAAGTTGAGAGTTGCAATCCCAATAATCCCGAATATGGTTTTTTATTTGGTGGTGGATATGAACTAAGCCGTCATTCCCAGGTAGGTGGTTACTTCTGCTTTGGAAAGACTGTATCTGAACATATTGATTATAACCAACTCCATTTCGCTATTCTTGTAACTACTGTCGCTTTCTGATGATTCATTTACTATGATATGATTGCAAAAACTCTTACGCCCTCACATTCACCAGTTCCTTCCAGCTGGTGGTGTAGTTGGGAGTGCGTTTTTCGCATTTCATCCGCCAGGGCTGGGTACTTCCCTGGGCGGCAATCTGCAAAGCGCCTTTTTTTATCTGCGAATTGACCAAATCCAGGGCCTGCATAACCTTGCTGTCATGATTTCGGTCGGCGCCGTCGAATATGTCCGTCTGAACCTGGTCGGTCGGCACCAGCCCGGTCATCATCACTCCCGCCTTTTTGTACCGGTACCCTTGTTTAAACAGCCTGTCCACCACCTGTTCGGCATAGTGCATGAGTTCCTCGGTGTTGTCGGAGGCTACCGGCAACTCGACCGTAGCGGCATTGTTGTACTGTGGCTCATCGTCACGAAAACGGTTGGTCATCAAAAACACGGTCAGATACCTGGTTGAGGAATGCTGGTTTCGAAGTTTCACGGCGGCGGTCGAGATGTAAGCCGCCACGGCTTCCTTGATTTCCTGTTTATCGGTGATAGCCCGGCCGAACGAGCGCGACGAGGTAATCCCTTTTTTGGGCGGCGGGCAAAGCTCCAGTGGCAGGCAGGTGGTACCCCGAAGTTCATACACCAGCCGCACACCCACCACCCCCATCTGTTTGCGGATAGCGTTGTCGTCGATATCCCGAAGCTGCCGGGCGGTGATAATACCCTTATCAATCAGCCGCTGGCCATGGCGGCGGCCAATCCCCCAGATATCCCAGACATTGGTTTTTTCGAGCGCTTTCTCACGGTAACCGGGCCGGGTTAAATCCAGCACACCGTCGGCTCGGGGTGAACGCTTGGCCAGACGGTTGGCGATTTTGGCCAGCACTTTGGTCTCGGCAATCCCGACCGAGACCGGGATACCCGTCCACTGTTTGACAGTCTGGCGTATCCGACGGCCATACTCGGTCAGCGAGCAGTGCCGGTCGAACCCGGAAAGATTGAGAAATGCTTCGTCGATGGAATAAATTTCAATCTCCGGGGTAAACTGCGCCAGGGTGGCGAACACCCGCGCCGACATATCGCCGTAGAGAGTGTAGTTGGAGGAAAAGACCCGGACATTGTTTTTTTCGACAATCTCTTTAGACTTGAAAAACGGTTCGCCCATCGGCACCCCGAGCGCCTTGACCTCGTTGGAGCGGGCGACAATACAGCCGTCGTTGTTGGACAGCACCATCACCGGGACGTTTTCCAGTTGGGGGTTGAACACCCGCTCGCAGGAGACATAGAAATTATTGCAGTCCACCAGCGCAAAAAGCGATTCCGGCTGCGGCATAACATAACCTCCGATACCGTCAGGTCACACCCCCGCCCAAGGCAGGGCCAAGACCTGACGGAACATAAAAGGTCACACTCGCCCGAGGCGAGGCCAAGACCTGACGGAACACTAAACATTCTCCCACATCACCAGTCGAAACCACAAGGGTTTTGACCTACAGATTACCTTGTTGTGTCGGGTCTTGCAGGTGCCCCACAGCTTGCTGTGGGTACTATTAGAGATCCCACACCAAGGTGTGGGTCACCTAATCCTCCATCACTTCCACGCCTGACGGTTATCGAAAGTCTTTGACATTTCAACCTACAAGCTGGATTCCCGGTTAAGCCGGGAATGACATAATTTTATTCTCACACGGCGTGGATGACGGTGGTGACGACGCCCCAGATTTCGAAGCCGTTTTCCTCGTCGGCGACAATCGGCTGATAGTCATCGTTGTCCGGCGCCAGGCACAGTTTATCCTTGATTTTTTTCAGTCGCTTGACTGTCAGCTCGCCGTCCACCACCGCAATCACGACCCGGTTTTCAACCGCCTGCAAAGCGCGGTCAACCACCAGAATATCGCCCGAATGTATCCCCGCGCCGAGCATGGAGTCTCCCTCAGCCCGCACGAAAAACGTGGCGGCCGGATGTTTGACCAGGAACTCGTTTAAATCAAGTTTGGCTTCGATATAGTCGTTGGCCGGCGAGGGGAACCCGGCGCAAACCGCCTCGGCAAAAAAGGGCGTCCGGCGTTTCTCGGCCTCGCTGTCGGCGGCCAGGTAGCCGGCCCCCGGAAGTACCGGTGTGACCCGGCCGACCGCCGATTCGATTACTTTCTCCGGGGTTTCCCCCGGGGTTTTGTTATCTTTATTCATACCCTTCACCATTCTCTGTTATTCTGAGTCAGACCACTATCCGTCAGGTCACACTCGCCCAAGGCGAGCAGGACCTGACGGAACATAAAAGGCAGGGCCAGGACCTGACGGAACACTGAACGTGACATTCACGTGCCCGGCAGATGTCCACATCTGCCGCTTGTACACCACAGTCTTTTGTCGAAAGTCTGCGACATTTCAACCTACCCACCTCGTTGTGTCGGGTCCTGACCCGCCGCAGGTGGGGTGTGACCCGACACCGACAGACCACTATCCGTCAGGTCACACTCGCCCAAGGCGAGCAGGACCTGACGGAACATAAAAGGCAGGGCTAGGACCTGACGGAACACTGAACGTGACATTCACGTGCCCGGCAGATGTCCACATCTGCCGCTTGTACACCACAGCCTTTTGTCGAAAGTCTGCGACATTTCAACCGGCATCCTCTGCTTTTATATACGACAGGGAATCCGAAAAATAAATCACATCTACAGGGAGAAACGCAAGATGTGATACCGAATAAAAAAAGGCAGGTCTTATTCAGGCCTGCCTTGATATAACCAGGTGCCCATCTATCGTTTGAACACCACTTTCCCGCCAAGAATAGTCAGGGCTGCCTGGCCGGATAACTGGTACCCGATAAAAGGCGAGTTTTTCGATTTGGACCGGAAATTTTCCGCCTTCACCTTCCATTTTCTATTCGGGTCAATAACCGTAATATCAGCCGGGCTGCCGACTGCCAGGGTGCCGCCTTTGAGTTTGAATATCCGAGCCGGGTTGATAGTCATTTTGCGCACAGCATCAGCCCAGTTCAAATACCCCTTGTCAATCAGGTATGTTTTCACCAGTCCCAGGCAGGTTTCCATGCCGATCATGCCGGAGGGCGCCTGGTCGAATTCGCAATCTTTTTCCTCCTCGGAATGCGGGGCATGGTCGGTGGCGATACAGTCGATGGTCCCGTCTATCAACCCTTCGATAACCGCCTCCCGGTCCTCGGCGGTGCGAATCGGGGGATTCACTCTAAGGTTGGTGTTGAATTCCCTGCCGATTTCATCATCGGTAAGGACAAAGTGATGGGGTGTAGCTTCAGCGGTGATATTAATACCTTCCTTTTTAGCCAGGCGAATGGCGTTTACCGCCCGTTTGGTGGTGATGTGCTGGAAATGGAGGCGCGCCCCGGTTATGCGGGCGAGGGCGATATCGCGAAGAACGGCAATTTCTTCCGCCACCGCCGGGCGGGGTTTCATCCCCAGGCGGGTTGACTGGAACGACTCGTTCATCACGCCGCCGGCGCAAAGGTACTCGTCCTCGGCATGCTGCGCCACCGGAATATTGAACATCCACGAATACTGCAATGCCCGGCGCATGATATCCGGATTCTGGACATAGTGACCGTCGTCGGTAATCGCCACCACCCCGATCGAGACCAGGTCGCCGATTTCGGAAAGCTCCTTACCTTCGAGATTTTTCGTGATAGCCCCGAAAACATAGACGCGGGCATCGCAGTTTTGCGCCCGGTCCTGCACAAATTTGACCGTTTCCTGGTTATCGATACACGGGTTGGTATTGGGCATACAGCAGACCGAGGTAAATCCACCGGCGGCGGCGGCCCGGCATCCCGACTCGATAGTCTCGGCGTATTCCCGTCCCGGTTCCCGCAGATGCACATGAACATCAATAAGCCCCGGTACCACCAGCAGATTTTCAGCATCGATAAATTTATCTTCGGGTATATTTTTCAAAGCCTTTTTTAAAGCCGCGGTTTCTCGTTCTACCCCGGCAATCAAGCCGTCCTTAATCAGGACGTATGCTTTTTTACCGAAACCGAGCGCCGGGTCAATAACCAGGCCGTTTTTTATTACCGTATCGTATTTCAGAGTGGTCATTATTCACCTCCCTCCTCCCTGCCGGACAGCAGGTACAAAACGGCCATCCTGACCGCCTGGCCGTTGGTGACCTGGTCGAGAATAACCGACCGGTCGCTGTCGGCCACCTCACTGGAAATCTCCACCCCGCGGTTCATCGGCCCCGGGTGCATGATGGTGTAATTTTTATTCAATCGTTTCAACCTTTCCCTGTTGATACCGAACAACTTGGTGTATTCCCGCTGCGAGGGAAACAGGCCGGCCTGCTGGCGTTCGAGCTGAATGCGCATGACGTTGACGACATCGGCCCCTTCGAGGGCTTCGTCAAGATTGGTATAGAAATCGCAACCAAATTTCTCGACTTCATAGGGAAGCAACGTTGACGGTCCGCAAAGGGCAACCGATGCGCCCATGGTCTTCAAACCCCAGATATTGGAGCGAATCACCCGCGAATGCATGACGTCACCCACCAGCACCACCCGCAGGTCTTTGAGAGTACCGTATCGTTTGCGGATAGTGTACATGTCAAGGAGCGCCTGGGTGGGATGTTCATGGGCACCGTCACCGGCATTAATGATATTGGCATCCATGCACCGGGTTAAAAAGAACGGCACCCCGGTGGAGCTGTGGCGGACTACGGTCATATCTATTTTCATGGCTTCAATATTCTGTACCGTGTCGCGCAGGGACTCGCCCTTTTTGACCGACGAAGTGGAGGTGGTAAAATTGACCGTGTCGGCGGACAGTCTCTTTTCCGCCAGTTCAAACGAGATACGGGTACGGGTCGAGGGTTCGTAAAAGAGATTCAGGACCGTAATGCCCCGAAGGGTCGGCAATTTCTTGATTCGTCGCTCCAGAACCTCGCGAAAGGTTTCGGTAGTATCCAGAATGAGCTGGATATCCGCCGCCGGGACACCTTCCAGCCCCAGCAGATGCCGTGATGACAGGCGACTCATTTCTTCCCCCCTTTTCGTTTAATTGTTTTCCGGACGGTTTTATCTTCAGCAACAGCGCTGTTAAATCCTTCTATTATAGAGACCCGGTCTATCCCTTCTTTCTCCACCACTTCCAGAACCACCTGGTCGGCTTTGGCGGTCGGGATATTCACCCCGACATAATCGGCTTTGATTGGTAACTCCCGATGTCCGCGGTCCACCAGCACCGCCAGCTGGATGGTGCGGGGACGGCCGAAATCGTTGATCTGGTTGAGCGCCGCCCGTACTGTCCGTCCGGTATAAAGAACATCGTCTATCAGGATGATATCCCGGTCTTTGACCGGGAAAAGAATCTCCGTCCGCTGGATAACCGGCTGGTCCAGTTTGGAATGAACATCGTCCCGGTAAAGACTGATATCCATGAACCCGACCGGTATCTGGATACCCTCGAGTTTCTGGATAAATCCCGCAATGCGTTTCGCCAGGAATGCCCCCCGGGTCAGGATACCGATTATCGCCAGAGACTCCGCCCCGGAGTTATGTTCCAGGATCTCATGGGCAATTCGGGTCAAAGCCCGGGCGATTTTCTTATCATCCAGTATGACTTTGGATTTGGCAGGCAAAGGTTACCTCCATGGTATACATGATTTTTGTTTTATAGACGTTTTTTATATGAATTTCCAACGGGCTTGACAAATTAGATTGGTATTTACACATCATAGCAACCTTTAGTGTACTCACAGGAACACCTTAAAAGGTTCAGGCTAAAAGAGCCGGTTTCCAACAAAGCCGATTGCCCTCTTTCAAGTCGCAATCGGATTCGATTATAAAGGATAATCAAAACCGAGTCAAGGGGAAAAGCAAAAAATTATTCGTCCATGAAAGCGGGACTTGAGATAATCTCGCTATACCACTCATTCTGAAAAAGTTCCGTTGTTGACATTATTTTAAAGGAGCCGTCACCAGGCAAATAAATAACACGGTTTGTCAGGGCTTTTATAATATCGCCATCGTGTGAAATAATAAGCTGTCCCGCGCCGAGTTTTTTTAATTCCCGGGACATAATAATAAAGCGCCCAACTCCCTCACGGTCGAGCGCCGAGGTCGGCTCATCGAAAAAAATAAAAGGAGCACAGGTTGCCAGCACCGCCGCAAACGCCAGGCGGCGTTTCTCACCGACCGACAACGAGAAGGGGTCACGACCGGCGAACTTCTCCGGCTCCAATCCCACCAGCTTAAAAAAACCGGCGGTCTCTTCGGGGTTTAAATCCAGATTAAAATTCTTTGGTCCAAATCTGATTTCTTCTTCACACGATGAAAGGAAAAACTGACGTTCGGGCTGTTGAAACACCCCCGATACCCAGCCGGGTTGGACCTGATGAGAAAGCAGTTCCTGCCCGCGGTAAAAAGCGACCATTCCCTGAGCTGGTTTCAAAAGACCGGTACCAAGCATTGCCAGAGTGCTTTTACCCGCTCCCGTGGGACCGACAAGACCCAGAGATTCACCCCGTTCAAGCGTAAAACTGACATTATTCAAAAGCGGCTCCCGGCGATAACCGAAAGTGAGATGATTGAACATTAATCTGTCCGGCTTTTTATTTTCGACCAGATGGCTGCTAATGCCTGGGATAGCAACTTCCCGGCGTTGATACTGCTCAAGGTCATAACGAAGACCTGTAGCCAGAGTCAACGCGCGGTCGGCGAAAACTATCTCCGGCGTCCGGTCGGCGACAATCCGTCCCCGGTCAAGCACCACCAGCCGGGGATAAAGTCGGGCGGTCTGGGGGTACTGGGTAATGCAAATCTCGACCAGCCTGGGATTATCAGCCCTGAGCCGGGCCAGTTGTTGCAGCAGTATTTTCTTACCGTTTTCATCAAGGTAGGAATCCGGTTCGTCAAGCACCAAAACCCGGGGCTTTTGCACCATGACCGCGGCCAGCGCGACCAGTTGTTTTTCCCCCCCGGAGAGTTCCGACGTCATTCGCATGCGAAGCGGCCCGATACCGAACATCACCAAAGCCGCATCGACCCTTTCTTCCATTTCCCTGCGGGGGCAGGCGGCATTTTCCAGGGCAAAAGCGACCTCTTTCTCCACCAGCACCGCCACCATCTGGTTATCGGGATTCTGAAAAAGCAGACCTGTTTTATTTCCCTGAGACTTATCGGCGGCGTCAACACCGTCAATCGTAACCCGGCCCTCGGTGACTTTTAAAAGTCCGGCCATAACCCGGGCAAGGGTGGACTTACCGGACCCGTTGCTGCCCATAATACACAGCGATTCGCCTTCGCTGATTTCAAGACTCAAATTTCTCAACGCCGCTTCGGCGACATCGCGATATCGATAGGTGACATTTTTTATTTTTATCATAATAAAACCCGCTGCTCTAAATTAGGGCAACGGGTTAAAATAACAAGCAGAAATAATCATTCCCGGTAACAGACATCGAGCTCCCGGGCGGCTTTGATTTCATCAAGACGGCGTACCGGAGTGTTATGCGGCGCCGAAGTCACTATTTCCGGATTTTCCTTCGACTCGGTGTCTATCTGTTTCATGAAGGCGGCAAAAGCATCCAGGATTTCCCGACTCTCGGTTTCCGTCGGCTCTATCATTAAGGCTTCGGGAACAATCAGGGGGAAATAGTTGGTGGGTGGGTGAACTCCGAAATCCAGCAGCCGCTTGGAAATATCCAGCGTCTTGACACCGCGTTTTTTCTGCCGGTTGCCGGAAACGACAAATTCGTGCATGCAGTGAGCTTTATAGGGCAACTCGTAATATTCCTGGACCAGGGTCTTAAGATAATTGGCGTTAATCACGGCGTTCTCGGAAACACGGCGAAGCCCCTTTCCCCCAAGAGCCTTCAAATAAGCATAAGCGCGGACAATATTAAGGAAGTTACCATAGAAGGCGTGTACCCGGCCGATCGACTGCGGACGGTCGTAATTGAAAAACAATGTCCCGTCGTCTTTTTTCTCAAGAACCGGCAACGGGAGAAACTTCTCCAGTTCCCCGGTAACCGCCACGCCCCCGGCCCCCGGACCGCCGCCCCCGTGGGGGGTGGAGAAGGTTTTGTGCAGATTGAAGTGCATGATATCAAAACCGACATCACCGGGACGGAAAATGCCCAGATTGGCATTCAAATTGGCGCCATCAAGGTAAATCAGGCCGCCCCGGTTGTGGACGACTTCAACGATTTCAGCCACATTGCTTTCGAACAAACCCAGCGTATTGGGATTGGTCATCATTATCCCGGCAACGTCGTCAGTCATCACCGCGGCTACCGTATCCGGGGCGATGACACCTTTCTCATTGGACTTGACCTGTACCGCCGTCCAGCCCAGCGCCGACACCGAGGCCGGGTTGGTGCCATGCGCCGAATCAGGGATAATTATCTTGTCACGCTTCTGTCCCCGGGAATGATGGTACGCTCGCATAATCAAAAGCCCGGTAAACTCGCCGTGGGCACCGGCCACCGGTTGCAGCGATACCCCGGGCAGACCGGAAATCTCCCCCAGATACTGCATCGTTTCCCAGATAATCTGCAAGCAACCCGCAGCGGTATGACAGGGCGCCAGGGGGTGCTGGTAAAGAAAACCGGGTAAGGAAGCGGCCACATCATTTATCTTGGGATTGTATTTCATCGTACAGGAACCGAGCGGGTAAAAGCCCTTGTCGATATGATGATTCTTGACCGAGAGGCCGACAAAATGCCGGACGACCTCGTTTTCCGAAATCTCGGGCAGGGCGGCATCGACGCTGCGGCGGAATTTTTCCGGAATCACGGCCAGTATTTCCTTATCGCTTTTTTTCGGCTCCGGCAGGTTATAGCCTTTCCTCCCGGCCACTGCTTTCTGGTATATAGTTATCTTCTCTTTCACGGTTGCAACTCACTTGATAAATCGGTAAATTATTTCATTCAATGTTTATTTTTAGGCGGATTCTTTAATCTCTCAATCTGTTCCCGGGCGTATTTAACATCTTCCGATTCGGGATAATGCCTGATATAATCCTCAAACGCCCCGATAGCCGTGGCGGTATCGCCTTTCTGACGGTACACGATAGCCGTCCACATTTCCGCATCCCGGGCAAAAGGCCGGCCGTTGAATTCCTCCATGATGGAAGCATACTCCACCAGGGCTTTCATGTAATCTTTATCCCGGCGGAACAAATCGGCAATAGCCATCCGGGCTTCCCCCGACAGGGAATCATGAGCATCCCCCTGTTCGATAATTTTTTTAAACCAGCTCATAGCTTCGTCATTGCCGCCGCGATACTTGTATTTGTCGGCTATTTCGAAACTGATTCGGCGCAGGGAATCGACACCGTTTTGAGCCTTGCGGAGCAAATCATCGAGTGTCCCGATACCCTGAGCGTAGTCCCGAAGTTGCTTCACAAAAGCATCAGGCGCCATGTAACCGACTATCCGGTCAATCTCCGTACCTTCCTTATCCACCATTACCAGCGTGGGAAAGGCGCTGACCCGGTATTGCCGCGCCAGAGCCGTATCCACCTCCGCGTTGAACTTGGCCAGAATCATTTCGTCGGAAAAGAATTTTACTACCTGCGAATCGATGAACACGACCGTGTCCAGCATCTTGCAGTACTTTCACCAGGGGGCGTAGAAATCAAGAAGTATCTGCCGTTCATGATTTACCGCCGCTGCCAGGGCATCCTCGATTTTCGTAAAATGCGGCGCCACCGGTTTCTCCACCGGCTCCTGAGCCTTCAGAGCTACCGTTAAAAGTAAAACCACCAACAGCACCGATAATATGATTTTAACCTTCATAATTCTCCATTTATTTAAAAGGTTATCTTTACTCGTTCATACCATTCTGGTCATCTCCCAGCAGGGCTTCCAGAATCATTTCCGCTTCTTCCCTAAACTCCCTGGGAACCATGATGCAATTGAGATTTCCCCGCACCCCGGCAGAGCCGTAGCGTTTGTTTCTTCTTCGCCCGGGTTCCCCGAACACGGAGGAAGTAATGGTTGAAGGAATATTGGAACTAGCCAAAGCTCCCAGGGCAATCTCCGCTTTGGTGTCACTGAAAATACCGCAGACCTGCACCCAGCTGTCATCGAGCGGATAAGCCGCACTGCCTTTTCCGGCATGGCGGTCGACCAGGATACCCCCGCAATCGGGACAAAAATCGGTACCCGGCTGATATTCAAAGTTACATCGAGGACAATATGACATTCAGTTTTCCTTCGTATGCCATTTATCACCCAGAATCATTTCCAGTATTTCCAGGGCGTCTTCCCGAAACTGGTTCTGGACGGCAATTTCGAAAACGCCGCCGCCGGGTTTATAAAACGGGTGCAACGGTAAACCGACATTGCCAAAAAAACCCGATTTGGAAAAAATAACCGCCGGAATACTGTAGGAGTTTAATGTTTCCTTGGCAAAATCGGCCGAAACCCGGTCATCAACATCACCCAGAATCACCCACTCGATTTTATCGCTGTCAGCCGTGAGGTCTCTACCGCAAATGGGGCACTGGGTGGTGCCCTCATCCCAGTTTTTATTACATACGGGACACAACATTACTGGCCGCCAGCCCCTTCAAACCCTTCACCAGCAGGTCAATTTCCGAGCCGGTTCTTTTCTCTGTAAGAGCCATAATCAAACAGTCATCCAGACCCGTAAACCAGCGCCCGGCGTTAATGCCCGCCAGGATATTCTTCTTAAGCAGGATTTCAATTACATCTTTGGCCGGACCGGGGGTCCTGACGGCGAATTCACGCACAAAAGGAGCCTTGAAATAGAGTTCAAAGCCCTCCAGAGCCTTTATCTTCTCCGCCGCCATTTGTGCTTTTTCCATCGAGAGCAGGGCAACTTTTTTAAGACCGGTTTTACCCAGAAGACTCATGTAAACCGCCGCCGTTGCGGCACACAGGGCCTGATTGGTACAGATATTCGAAGTCGCTTTATCGCGGCGGATATGCTGTTCCCGGGTCTGCAATGTCAGGACAAAACCCGGCCTGCCGTCCGCATCAGTGGTACGAGCGGAGATACGTCCGGGCATATTGCGGATAAATTTTTTCCGGGCGGCAAAAAAGCCCAGTAACGGACCGCCGAAGGAAAGGGGCATGCCCAGCGGCTGACCCTCACCTACGACAATATCGGCCCCATAATCAGCCGGCGTTTTCAGCACCGCCTGGGCAATCGGGTCAATCGCCATTATGAACAATGCCCCGGTTGCATGAACCTTCTCCGCCACGGTATCGAGTTCTTCGAGTAAACCGAAGAAATTCGGTTGACTGACCAACACACCGGCGGTGTTCTCATCGATGGCTTCTTCCAATCGGCTCATATCGGTTAAGCCGTTTTTCAGGGGGATGGTGACCAGGTCAACTTTTCTTCCGGAAAGATAAGTTTTGATAACCTCCCGGAAGAGCGGATTGACCGTTTCCGAAAGAATCACTTTGTTTTTTTTGGTCACTCCCAGCGCCAGCACCACCGCTTCCGCCGCCGCCGTCGCACCGTCGTACATCGAGGCATTGGCGGCTTCCATGCCGGTCAGCCGGCAGATATGCGTCTGATATTCATAAATGACCTGTAACGTACCCTGCGCTACCTCGGCCTGGTAGGGAGTGTAGGCGGTTACAAATTCTGGCCGGTTGACGACAGCATTAACCGCGGCCGGGATAAAATGGTCATAAACGCCCCCCCCGGCAAAACAGACCTGGTTATTCCGGTTTTTACCCGCCAGATTCTGAATCTCATCCAGAAGTTCCATTTCCGACAGGGCGGAAATATGCAGCTCTCTTTGAAGGCGAAGCTTCCGGGGGATGTTTTCTATCAACTCGTCGAAGTTCTTCACTCCGATTTTTTCGAACATTTGCCGACGGTCATCGTCGGTATTGGGAATATATGGCATATTTTACCTGATATTATTGTTATTGGGTAAGATTCATAATCCCGGAGATTATTCTCCCAGGATACCTTTGTATTCTCCGGCGTCGAGTAACTGTTCCAGCTCTTCCGCGTTGCTTACTTCGACTTTAATCATCCAGCCCTCGCCATAAGGGTCGCGGTTTATAAGCATCGGCTCGTCCTGAAGACCGCCGTTTACTTCCACTACCTCGCCGCTGACCGGCGAAAAAAGGTCGGACACCGCTTTAACGGCTTCGATAGTACCGAAAGACTGCATCTGCACCACTCTGGTCCCGACTTCAGGCAGTTCCACAAAAACGATATCGCCCAGTTCGCCCTGTGCCCAGTCGGTGATGCCGACCGTGGCAACGTTTCCCTCCACTTTAACCCATTCGTGTTCTCTGGTATATTTCAAATTGACTGGTACGTTCACTTTAACCTCCGCATTATTCCTTATCTTCAATAGTTACTTTATTTTCTTCGCTGATATCCGAACCTTGTTCCTTTTCAATGTCGGTTTTTATACTCATCTCCGTTTCTTTCCCTTTCTCCGCCGGTGTAGCCGCTTCCGCTACTTTCAGGGTCGTCTCCAAAAAAGAGGTATTATAGTTCCCGGCTATAAAATCGGGATGGGAGAAAATCTCCTTATGAAAGGGGATGGTGGTGGGAATACCCTCGACAATAAACTCGTCCAGGCAGTGGCTCATCTTGGTAATTGCCTCCCGGCGGGTACGCGCTTTGACTATCAATTTGGCAATCATGGAATCGTAGTAGGGAGGTATAAAATAACCGGCATAAACGGCCTTATCGATTCTGACGCCAGGACCTCCCGGAGTGTGGATAGCCTCGATTTTACCGGGAGCGGGGCGAAAATTGTTAGTGACGTCTTCGGCATTCACCCGGCATTCGATCGACGCCCAGCGGGGTTTTATGTTTTCCTGATGATACTCGATCTTCTCGCCCAGAGCTACCCGAATCTGGTCTTTGACCAGGTCAACCTCGTAGGCTTCCTCGGTTATCGGATGTTCCACCTGAATACGGGTGTTCATTTCCATGAAATAGAAATTCCGGTTTTCGTCAACCAGAAATTCAATAGTTCCGACCCCCAGATAATTTACCATCCGGGCGCCCCTGATGGCGGCCTGGCCCATCTGGCGGCGGATTTCTTCATTGATGAACGGCGATGGAGTTTCTTCTATGAGCTTCTGGTGACGGCGTTGAATGGAACAGTCGCGTTCTCCAAAATGGTAAAAGTTACCGTGGCTGTCGCCGAGAATCTGAATTTCTATATGATGCGGATTGACCACCACTTTCTCAAGATACAGGTCGGGATTGGAAAAGGCATTGGCGGCTTCGGTGGAAGCGATATGAAAACTACGCTCCAGCTCGGCTTCATCGCGGCAGATACGCATACCCTTGCCGCCGCCGCCCGCCACGGCCTTAAGGATAACCGGGTAACCAACTCTATCCGCAACATCGATAGCGTCACCAAAAGTGGCTACCACCCCATCAGAGCCCGGAATAACCGGAACACCGGCTTTTTTCATCAAATCCTTGGCGGCGACTTTGTCACCCATCTGACGGATCTGGTCCGGACGGGGACCGATAAAAACGATGCCACAGGATTCACAAACCTCGGCAAAATCGGCATTTTCAGCCAGGAAACCGTACCCGGGATGAATGGCTCCGGCATTGGTAACTTCCGCCGCGGAGATTATCCTTTTAAAATCCAGATACGACTCACCCGGAGGAGGAGGACCGATACAAACATCCTCGTCGGCAAAACGGACATGCAAAGCGTCGCGGTCAGCCTCGGAATAAACCGCTACCGTTTTTAAACCGAGTTCGCGACAGGCCCGAATCACCCGCAGGGCGATTTCACCGCGGTTGGCTATCAATACTTTATTAAACAATATTCGTCCTCACATCTTTTAACTCTTCCGCCATTCTACCTTAAACGTAAAAGAGTTAAATTTAGCTTTAAATAATAACTATTTTTTAACAAAAGACAATAGACAAGTACAAAAAACCGGGCTCGGACAGTTTTCATAAATATGCCAACTCGCAATCATTTAAGAAGTTATATATGAAACCAAATAAATAATTTAATTGTCCATATTTTTTATAATAATTTATTGATTAACATAACAGCATTTTTTGGTATTTTTACGGCAAATTTATGAATCCCTTTTTAAAAAAAGCCGCCGGGCAGAAACCGACGGCTCCAGGAATAAACTGTCTTCGGTCAATACTTCGAAAAACCGCTGCCCATATCATGGCTGTCGGCTTTTTTCTCGGCCTGTTTGTTGGGGTCGGTACCTTCCCAGCGGTCCGATGCCCCGGTAATGCCCTTAAGACGAAGGTCAAAGTCGTCTGGATTGGTGGCCTGGCTCATGGCTTCCTCGAAGGAAATCATTCCCTGTTTGTACAGCTTCATGATCGCCTGGTCAAAAGTCTGCATGCCGTATTGCACCCCGCCCTGGGACACCAGTTCCGGGATATCGACTGTTTTTTCAGGGTCCATAATACATTCTTTGATAGCGGCGGTATTGACCATGATTTCCAATGCCGGCACCCGGCCGGGCATATCGGAACGGGTTAAAAGCCTCTGGCAGACAATTGCTTTCAAGGTTCCGGCCAGAAGCAACCGAATCTGCTGATGCTGGTGGGGCGGAAAGAAGGATATAATACGCGTTATGGTTTCCACCACGTTCATGGTGTGTAAGGTGGTCATAACCAGGTGCCCGGTATCCGCGGCTGTAAGAGCGATGGACATGGTTTCCAAATCCCGGACCTCACCAATCAGAATCACATCCGGGTCCTGGCGGAAGGCATGACGTAAAGCCGTAGCGAACGATTCCGTATCGCCGCCCACCTCACGCTGGGAAATAATTGATTTTTTGTCCCGGTAGATATACTCAATGGGGTCTTCAACCGTGAGAATATTCAGCGAACGGTTGGCATTCATCTCCTCGATAATCGCCGCCAGAGAGGTGGATTTACCCGAACCGGTGGTTCCGGTGATAATTATCAGACCCCGGTTTTCATTGGCCAGGCTCTTAACCAGCTGGGGAAGATTCAAATCCTGAAAGGACGGAACAGTGGTATTGACTGCCCGGATGGCGATACCGGCAGTACCCCGCTGACGGAAAAGATTGATACGGAAACGACCCAGTTTGGCCACCGACAGAGCCAGGTCCATTTCATTTTTACGGTAATACCGTTCCTGTTGCTTTTCATTGAGTATCTGGGCGACGATCTGTTCCATCTTGTCAATAGTGATTGGGTCGGTGGCGATTTGCTCAAGACGGCCGTTGACCCGAAGGTGCGGTCGTACTCCGACCCG
>JAQUSF010000062.1 GCA_028715215.1 Candidatus Zixiibacteriota bacterium | reverse complement strand
GCCTTTATTATATAGAGTTACCACTTCCGGCTGGTCATCGATATTATCAGCTGAAATCTCTGTGGTCAGCCCGATAACCAGTAACCCGAGGACTATCAATACTGTTAACTTAAAATTCACTTATAACGAATATTTTCCGAAATCTTCGGGATTTATTTTTCTCAGTCTCTCCCGGAGCGATTCCGGGTCGGTCGGCATATTGAAATCCTGTGCCGAAGCACCCTTGCCGATTTCGAACAGTTCTTCATTGACATAAATCTTCGAACCGGTTTTCAATGCCAGGGCAATAGAATCCGAGGGCCGGGCGTCAATTTTCCAGGTCTGATTATCATTCACCAGATGAATCAGGGCAAAAAAGGTTTGTTCGCGAAGCTCCGTTATCTCCACCCGGTCAACCCGGGCGTTAAAAGCGGTTATTACTTTTTTGATCAGGTCATGCGTCAGAGGTCTTTTGGAACCTACCCCGGAAAGTTCCATGGCAATCACCCAGGCTTCGGCATGCCCGATCCAGATCGGCAGAACCTTATCGATACCCTCCGGCGACAGTATGACCACCGGTGTGTTGGTGGTCATATCCAGCGCCAGACCCTCAATTTTTACTTCGACCATCTTCATTAGATATCAGGTTTTCTTTATGACCCAAACTTTCAAATTCGCCACCACATCCTTATCAACCTTGACCGGGACGGTATAAACACCCAGCGATTTCAAAGGTTCCACAAGCTGAATCATCCGCCGGTCAACTTTGAGGCCGTCCTTCTCCATAAGCTCCGCCAGGTCGTGGCTGGTAACGGACCCGAAGATTTTATCGTCTTCGCCCACCAGCATCGGCACCGAGATGGACAACTGTTCGATTTTGTCTTTTATTATCTCGGCTTCCCGGCGTTGCTTTTTCTCCCGGATGGTTTTCTGCTTCTTTACTTCGTCGATAGCCCTGACATTAGCTTCGGTAGCCGCTATAGCCAGGTTGCGGGGAATCAAAAAATTTCGACCGTATCCCGACTTGACTTCCACCACCTGTCCGGCCTGACCGACGTCTTTAACGTCCTCACGCAGTATCACTTTCATTTTAACCTCTTTTCATATTAATGCAACAAAATTATTTCTAACTCATGTTCCCGGCCGGGGCTTTTCGCCAGTCTTTAAAACTGTCGATAAAACCCAGCAAGGCCATCATTAAAAAACCATATAAGTTACTCAAAATCAATAAAATGTAATAAAGAATCCGAACGGTCATAGATATCTTAAATCTATTAATAAAATATTCCCCCAGAGCCAGCCCGGTCAAGCAGTAATATACCGCCAGTATTAAAAGAATGTTGTCGGCGGCCAGTTTCAGGGTATCTCCGCCCGTAAGTCTCAACAAAATAGCGACAATAACCACCGGTATAAAACCGAAAGGCATTTTCCAAAAATAAAAAGGCACCGGTTTATCCCGGTCGGTATCTAATTCTGTAATTCTGGCAAAAAACATCAAAAAACCGATACTGTACTGAACGATAACACCCATAATCATGGAGGCAGGAATCAACCGGGTAAGAATATCCAGCATCTTCTGCATATTAAAAGCGGAATCCTCCACCAGCGAGCGTTCAAAGCCGCCGGCGAGCAGGGTTTTCCTGAAATCAGCCACCATTTTCACTGTTGTATCAGCCATCATCTTCATCATTCCGGGCCAGTACGGTAAATACAGTACCAGGGTAAACAAAAGTATTATCGCCAAACCGGTCAGGTATATTTTTAAAGGCCGATAACCCTCGTGGGCCATATATCCGGTGACGGAACCGGCCAGCAGAATCATCACCCAGGTTATTAAGAAACTCCACGCGCTCTCAAAGTTGTTTGCGACCAGGCCGATAACCGCCAACACCAGGCCGCTTAACCATAAAAGCCGGTTTTTATTCCGGTAGCTTAACGCCGCCACTCCATAGTATAGATAAACCGAAATAAAATAAGTCACGGCGGCTGCAACCACTCCAATCAGAAGGTTGTCGGTCCGTGACGCCAGGATTTGACCGAAAAGGACATACAGAAACATCGCCGGCAAAACGATTTTGGAGGCGGCTTCATAATGCCGCGAAGGTGCCGGGGTCTGCGGTTTTTCAGCCTGCAATTCTTTAACGATACGACTCACTTTCAAAAGCCATGATTGCCATATGCCGTCCCCGCTTAATGGCTTTTGTCAGTTTTCTCTGATGAATGGCGCAGTTGCCCGAAATACGACGGGGTACAATTTTGCCCCGCTCGGTCACAAAGCGCCGCAGCAGACGGTCATCTTTAAAATCAATAAAATCAATATTATTCTCACAGAACCGACAAATTTTTTTTCTTCGTTTGTTCGTAAATTCGGTGACTACTTTTTTCTCTCGAGGTTTATAATTCTTCATGTTCATCATTTACCAGACTAAATTGTGACTCTTTGTCGGAAACGGATTCTCCCGGCTCAACTTCAAATTCCGCTTCCGGGTTATTTTCTTCGATGAGAACGACCGCTTTTTCTTTATAAAAACGATCTTCTTCGGCTGAAATTCCTTCACCTAAATTCTCCAGAACGCCTTCATGATTTAAAAAACTGACCTTCACCGCACGAATTTCAACGAAGGAACGTTTCACCCCGTTCTCGTTCCGGCGCAGGCGGCTTTTCAGCTCACCTTCGACCTGAACCTCGGTGCCTTTGGTCAGTTTCGCGTTGCATCTTTCAGCCAGCTCATTCCAGGCGGCAATACCAATATAGCAGACTTCTTCTTTAGGCTGGCCATGATCATCAAGGTATTCTTTATAACAGGCAATTTTGAAATTGGATACCGGAACGCCGTTGTTGGTCGTTCTTAATTCCGGATTTCGCACCAGGCGACCGGTTATCACCACTTTATTAATATAAGGTAATTCCAAATTGGCTCCCTTGGTTGTCAGCACAAAGCTTGTTATAACTCATCATCTTCGGTGAAAGTAATTTTTGCGTCACCCCGTTTTTGAGGAGTTTCATCACCGACTTCCACTTCGCCCGTCGGTTTGTCAATATCCTCAGGCTCTTCTTTTCGGTCTTCTTTTACTTCATTAAAATCATTCTTGCCAGCTCCCGCCGACCGGCTTTCCTGACGTCGCCCGCGGAGATGGTCGCTTCTTTCCGAAGTTTTTTCCCGCGGTTCTTCGGAATGCGAAGCTTCCTCCTGAACCTCAAAAAGTTTGTTGATATCGCCTTCATAGACGATGGTCAAAAACCTCAGGTATGACTCATCCAGCTTGTAAGTTCTTTCGATTTCCGGTAATACCGGCGGCTCGGCTTCGAAAATAAGACTGGTGTAGTAACCCTGGGTCAGGCGTTTAATCGGATACGCCAGACGACGGGTGCCGATGCGATTTTCATAAATTACTTTTCCCCCGCTGTTGTTTATTAAATCCGAAATGGTTCTGACTTTGGCTTCAATCGTAGAATCATCGGATTGGGGATTGACGATAAACGTAGTTTCGTAGATACGCACTAAATATCCTCCCTACGGACGTTGTTAAAGGTTCAAACGGCCTTGCCCCATGTCGTTACTGCGGCAAAGCAGGGTTAATATTAAATTTCGACATCGCTTCTTCCAGGCGATTATGTAAGGCAAATATAACCGCTTCGGCAGCAAAGGCAACCATTTTTTTTACCGTTGCCGCCTCACCCCGCCCGAACTTACTCAGGACAAAGGCGGTGGAATCAGGCTCTCCCGGGGGAATCGGCCCGATGCCCAGCCGAAGCCGGGGAAAGGCTCTGGTACCGAGCACCGTTATAAGCGATTCCAGGCCATTATGCCCCCCGTCAGAACCTTCTTCACGAAACCGCAAACGCCCCAGTGGCAGGTTGAAATCATCTACGACCACCAGCATATCGGCGGGTTCCAGGTTTTCCCGATGCAAAAGCGCCTGAGCCGCCAGGCCACTTTGATTCATAAAGGTTTTCGGCCAGGCCAGAATAATAATTCTTGAAGCCATGGCTTTTACCGCCCATTCATATTCTCGGGCAGGTTTCTGCCGCCGGGCTTCAAGTTTCTCAAAAACCAGGTTCAATACTTCAAAACCGACATTATGACGCGTCTTTTCGTAGCGCCGGCCAATATTACCCAAACCTAATACCAGTGAAATCATAAAAAATAATGGCCTGACAAAAGGTCAGGCTTTTTAAATTTAGCGGTTGCAGATAAATTGTCAAGTGGTATTGATCCGGCTAAGTTATTGCAGGATAAAAAACTAAGTCTTGATAAGATAATTGCTTAAAAACCCCGGTTTCAATCAGCCGAAACCGACACCATATCGATATTTGTGAAATCCGCCAACTCCTTACCCGGCTCCTGGCTGATTACTTTTTCACCGCGAAGCAATTTGTCTGCGGTACCAATCAAACTATCCAGGTTAAGCTTGGTAATGTGGGCATCGGCCTTTAAAAATGTCGCCCGCGCTTTCATACCAATATCGCCAATCGAAGAATACACAATAACAGGGGTGTCAGGCCTTTCGGACTGCCTGATTTTAAGCGTTAAAGCCAGACCATCCATTTGAGGCATTTCAACATCGGATATTACCAGGTCGAAAGGTTTATCACAAAAAGCCCGCCAGGCCTGCTGACCGTCCGAAGAAGCAACCACTTCGAATCCCAGTTCGGTCATTTCGTTAATCAACATCAGGCGTACCGCGGGCGAATCCTCGGCAATTAAAATACGCCTGCCGGTGAATCTTTTCTCCAGGTTATTAGTACATAATTCGTGCGATTGAAGTCGTGGACACAAGTCCAGAAGAATAGTTTCATAATCCAGCATAAGGACCATTCTCTCTTCGACGGGTTTAACGATGCCGATGACATAACGATGGTCAATTCCCGCAAACACATTTTCGGCGTCGATGACATCTTCCCATAGAAAATGGTGAATCCAGTCGACACGTTCCACCCAGAAACCTGTCAGCATCCCGAAAAACTCGGTCACGATGACCTTATTTCTTTTAAATTCATTTTCTTTAAAATTGAACAGAACCGCCAGGTCGACCACTGGCACCAGACGATTCATATCCTTGAAAACCCCGCTGACCGCCCGGTGGAGTTCCGGCACCCGGATAAAATTGGTCAATTCATTGACTATCTTACTGACTTTAAGGATGTTTATCCCAAATGATAAACTGCCTACTTTGTATTCCAGAACTCTGAGTTCATTAGAGCCTGTTTTAAGATATGATTCGGCATCCAGTTTCATTTTACCCCTCAACCTTATTTAATTTAATAGAAATGACCGCCCCTCCGTCGGGATGGTCATCTGCCATTATGGTTCCCCCCATACCCACTGCCGCGAGTTTGCAGAAATATAAACCCAGTCCCACGCCGCGGTGTTTTCCCCGGGTACGAAGTTCTATCTGGCCGTATTTTTCAAATAATTTGTCCGGCTCGATATCGCCCAATCCCGGACCGGAATCTTTCACGTGTATAAAAATACAGGTTTCTTCGGCTTCGGTATAAACTTTAATAAATCCGTCCGAAGGAGTATGGCGAATAGCATTAAATAATAAATTATCGAGGACTCGTTTCAGAAGTTTCGGGTCGGCTTTTACCCTAAACTGTTCTATTTCATTGCTATAAGATATTTTAATTTTATGCTCCCAAGCCGAACCTTCAGCCAAAGCTACCGCCTCTTCAATAATACTTTCGGGATTTAATATTTCCAATGCCACCGGGATACCGGCTTTTCCCGCCCTGGCTACCGCCATAATATCATAAAGAATGCTCTCCGCCCTGTCCAGGGCAATCTTCGCCGAACGCACCATATCACGGTGAAGCCGATTAGCCGTATTCAGCTTTCCTTCCTCGACCAGCTTGACCAGATATTTTAACGACGCCAAGGGTGATTCAATATCATGAATGAAGATCGAAAAAAAATCCAGCCAGACGTCGATTTCCTCTTGCGCAACCTGTTCCTTATTAGTAATGGCTATCAGTTGTTTTTCTTTTACCAGAGTCATCGATTATTTTTATTTAAGTTTCCTTTAATATAGTATTTATCGTCTTTTATCGGAGAAAATGAACTTGGTACAGACACTTTTTGACCCTTGCCCCCGAAAAGCCAGTAATATTTTTTTATTTAAACGGCAGGTTTTTAAACCGGGCAGCAGAAGGAATGGATATTTTTATTAATAGGAGTGAACAGAGATTGTCACAATTCCAGGCGGTTAAGCCTCAGGGCATTGGTCACAACAAAAACCGAAGAAAAAGACATCGCCAGCGCTGCCAGCATAGGGGTTAAAGTCAATCCGACCAAAGGATAGAGAAGTCCGCCGGCAACCGGTAAAGCTATAATATTATAGATGAAAGCCCAGAAAAGATTCTGTTTAATTATTTTCATGCTGAAGTGAGAAAGGTCAAACATTTTTTTTAAGTCCATAAGGCTGGAGCCAACCAGAATTACATCAGCGGCTTCGATAGCGACATCGGTACCACTGCCGATCGCAATACCTACATCCGCCACCGCCAGCGCCGGGGCATCATTTATTCCATCCCCAACCATTGCCACCTGGTAACCGGCTTTACGAAAGGATTCGACCATTACTTTCTTCTGTTCGGGTTTTATTTCCGCTTCGTAATGGTCAAGGCCTAAAAAACCCGCCACTCCCCTGGCTGTCAGCCGGTTATCACCGGAAAGCATGGTTACCTGCAAGTGCGCCCGTTTCAGATTATCAATAATCTCTCGGGCATCGCCGCGAAGACGGTCGGCCAGTGAAATTATCCCCTGAACACGATTGTCCAGGGCGACAAAAACCACCGTCCGCCCCTGCTCCATCTCCAGCTCGGCTTCGGCCAATGAAAGTCCAAACCTGACATTTTCAGACTCCATAAGAGCCTTGTTGCCAATAACGACCATGTGACCGTCATAATGAGCCACCATCCCGTAACCCGGCCTGGTCTGCACGTTGTCAACCGGCAACTTTTTAATAGATAAACTCTCCCATGACCGGACAATAGCTCCAGCCAGGGGGTGTTCCGATAGGCTCTCAACCGAGGCCGCCAGGCGAAGAATTTCCTTTTCCGAAAGCGTACCGAAAGTTTTAATCCCCGTTACTTCGAGCTCGCCATGGGTCAAGGTTCCGGTTTTATCAAAAACGACCATATTAATTTTAGCCAGTTTCTCGAGGATATCACCACCGCGTATAATTATCCCTTCCCTGGCCGCGCGGCCGGTCCCGGCTAAAATTGCCGTTGGCGTAGCCAGACCCAGAGCGCAGGGGCAGGCAATAATAAGCACCGATACGACACTTTTTATAAGCATGGGGCTATCCGGAGCCAACCAGTACCAGCCTGAAAAGGTTATCACCGCCAGTATGATTACAATCGGAACAAAAATGCCCGCCACCCGGTCAGCCAGTTTTTGCACGGGGGCTTTTTTCTCCTGGGCTTCGGTTACCAGTTTTATTACCTGCGCTAAAAAACTCTCCTGACCGGTAGCGGTTACTTTCATTTTAAAGGGAATATTATTGTTAAGAGAACCCCCAATAACCTTATCGCCGACTTTTTTCTCCACCGGAACCGCTTCCCCGGTCAGCATCGATTCATCGATACTCGGATTGTTTTCAACCACCTCACCGTCAGCCGCCACCCGTTCACCGGCTTTTATGAGAAGGACCATTCCCGGACGAACCATAGTCGTCTCAATCTCCCTTTCAACATCGTTAATTATCAGGGTTGTTTTGGATGGCCGCAGACTTAAAAGAGCTCGGATCGCCTCCCCGGCTTTTCCCCTGGAACGGGCTTCCAGCCAGCGACCGAGTAAAATCAATGTAATAATCATGCCCACGGAATCGAAATACAACGGTTCCGAGTCACCCGAAGCTACGGTAATAAGCAAAAAAAGACTCCAGCCGAAAGCGGTCAGCGTACCGAGGGTAATGAGAGAATTCATATTGGCTTTCAGATGACGGGTTTGTCTGAAAGCATCACCGATAATACCGCGTCCGGCAACAATAAGCACCGCCCCGGCCAAAAAAGTCTGCACCAGACCGTCAATTCTGAAAGAATGAATAAAACCGCCCGCCAACATGGGCCACATGGCCAAAACCATCAACGGGAAAGATAATCCCGCGGCAAGATAAAAATTTTTGCGATTTGTTTCCAGTTCACGGTCATTGGAAATCATGACATCCGGGGTTCCGGGCAGCGCCTTATAACCCAGCCTGGTGATATGCCTTATTATTCCTTCCCGGTCGATTTTATCTTTTTGAAAAACAACCACGGATGAACCGGTGGCAAGGTTCACCCGGGACTCTTCAACCCCCGCCAGAGTCTTGACCCCCTGCTCGATATTCCGGACACAACCGGCACAATGCATACCTTCGATTTTCAAAGTCACTTTATCGGTTACCGGCATAATGATATTATACGAATTAATATTTAATATGGCAAAAGACTATTTAATGCCCATCATTAAAAGCAGATGAGGACAATTACGAGTCAGTTCTTTGCGAATCTTGGTGCGGGCGCGATGCAGATACCAGCGTACGGTAGCTACCGGCATATTCATGATATCCGCAACATCATCCACTTTGCATCCTTCGATATCCCTGAGCGTAAAAGCCGATAATTGCTTGTCGTTGAGAGTATGGGCCGCCCTTTTGATATAATCACTTATCTGCTGCCGCCGATAGGCAGTTTCGGGGTCGCTTTTGATGTTTTCAAAACTGTCCGCCAGATTATCGATTGATTCCATCCGGTAGCGATGATGCTTGCGGACATAATCAATGGAGGCATTGATGGTAATCCGGTATAACCAGGTATAGAATTTTTTGCGGTCGTCGTAACGCCAGATGTTTTTAAACATCTTAATGAAAACAATCTGCGTAACATCGGCCGCTTCGTCATAATCATTGACCACCTTGTAAGCCAGCGAAGCCACCTGGTTTCGATAACGCCGGACCAGTTCCGAAAAAGCCGCTTTGTCTCCGTCTTTAATCCTGACAATGAGTTGCTTGACCTCGGATTCGTCTTCCTCAACCAACGGGGAATTTATCTTTAACGATTGTTGATTGATGTTTTTTTTCATAATTACCAAACCGTAATTTTCTTTATTAAACGCTTCAAACTGGATTAAGTTCCTCCACAATCTAATATTAAAAACACTCCTGTCAAGCAAAAATAGATATAATCGGTCTAAATTGTTTTATTTTATAAAAAGGATAAAAAAAACCGCCCGAAGGCGGTTGTGGAATTTAAGGGAAACTTTTTAGAGGTTGTTCAAGACGAAATTCATGGGATTTTTAGCCTGGCCGTTGCGCCAAACCTCATAATGCAAATGCGGACCGGTGGTTTTTCCGCTATTACCCATAAAACCAATCACTTCCCCGCGGTTAACCCGCTGACCTTTGGTAACGTTAAATTTCGAAAGGTGACCGTACCGGGTAACAAAACCATAGCCATGGTCAATTGTAATCATCCGGCCCATATTACCGATCTGGCCGATTTGTTTTACAATACCACTGGCGGGAGCCACTACCGGGGTACCAATGTGATTGGCAATATCAACACCCAGATGCATGGTTCGGTAGCCGGTAAAGGGGTCATTTCTCATACCGTAACCGCATGAAAACCAACCTTTAACAGGCCAGATGGAGGGCGTGTGGTCGAGCCGGTCTTTGAAATCCTTCAGCAGGTTCTCAACATCCTCATATTTTTCCAGTTCAAACTGTGAAAGTTTCAATAGGCGGTCAACTTCGACCTCGGTGGCAAATGCCAGCTTCTGCGAGGATGACATTTTAGGATATGTCTGCGAACCCGGACCGCCGATACCCAGTTGCCTTTCTTCAGGATTAATCTCCGGCAGGTCAAAAATTGTCCTGATAGCTATCTCCTTCTGGACCAGTTCCTTGAAACGGGTTTCTATCTCAGATAGATTCCAGCGTACTTTTTCATACTTATTTATCAATTCACTGTTTTCAGAACGCAGGCGGAGCAATTCCTCGTTTGACACCTGATTGGTGATATACTCCGCTCCCAGAAAGAAATTACCCGTTATCAGCAGAAAAACAATTATAACTACCGAATAAAGCAGAAAAATTGGAATACTTACTTGCCTGGAAGTTCCCTTGGTATCGGGTACTACCATGAGAGTAATTTTATTTTTAAGAGCACCAAAGTTCATAAAATAACTTGGGTTATAATTTAAAGATGTTTCAAAACTGAATCAAGGCAATAATTTAGACATTACAGCCAAACTGTCAAGTTAAAAAACCTCATTATTTACTTGATTAAAACATAATCCTTCTTCAGAATCTTATTTATCACCTTTATAAGTTTATCCGACTGAAGGTTCTGCAAACTATAAAGATGCCAATAAGTCTTCCTGGGCAAACCCACGACTTTTTTCTTTGTCTCAGCCATAGCCTCATACCCTCCAAGGTGGTAAACCTGCCCGAAGAGTATAGACTGAAGACTTACTACCTCTTATCGGGCAAAGATTAAAAATAATTTATTGTTGGCCGAAAGAATTATTGCATTAATTATGCCAGGAGACAGAGTTTTGAAAATCTTTAGAAAACACTACTATTCTATTGTACCATAACTACTTAATATTTAATTTCGGCGGTTGTTTCGAGGTTACGGCAAAGCCTAATTGTTCAAATTATGGGATAGTAACTATAATCACTTTGAAATTCCCAACATAATGTTGTTCAATAATATTACTCTGTTGAGATTGTTATCAGGTTTTTTATGGTCTTTTAAAATACCCAATTTTGTTTTTTTTCCCTTTAAAAGGTCACTTTTATTCTTATCTTACGGCAAAATTATCAGATTACGGTTTGCTTATAATATTTCTATAAGGTGCTTTTATGAATTCTCTTAAGGATAAAATCGTTTTTATCACAGGTGCTTCCTCAGGGATAGGTAAAGCCTGTGCTAACCGTTTTTCCAACGCCGGTTCGAAATTGGTTTTATGCGCTCGAAGGTTTGAACGCCTTCAAAAGCTGGCTGATGAATTAAAAACCGAATGTCATATATTCCAGCTTGATATTCGCCAGGAGACGGCTGTCGAAAAAGCTTTGCGTGCTTTACCTGAAAAATGGCAGTCTATCGATATCTTAGTAAATAATGCAGGCTTATCCCAGGGACTGGACAAAATCTACGAGGGTGACTCAACCGACTGGAACACTATGATTGACACCAACATAAAGGGTTTATTGTATATCAGCCGGGAGATAATACCTGGTATGGTCAAACGGGGCCGGGGACATATCATCAATATTGGCTCCATTGCCGGGCACGAAGTTTATCCGGGTGGTAATGTCTACTGTGCCACCAAATACGCGGTCAAAGCCATCAATAAAGGGATGATGCTTGACCTGGTGGAAACCCCGGTACGAGTAACCTCGGTTGACCCGGGCCTGGTTGAAACGGAATTTTCCGAAGTCCGATTCCACGGTGATACCCGGCGCGCTGAAACCGTTTACCGGGGTTATAAACCGCTTTCCGGAGACGATATCGCCGACGCCGTTGTCTGGGCGGCCAGCCGACCGGAACATGTAAATATCGCTGAAATTATCGTTTTGCCAAAAGCCCAGGCATCGTGTACCATCGTTCATAAAAAGCTGAACAAATAGATACCATCAGGCAATATCAGAAACGCTTTCAAATCCTCATATAGTTGTCAGCAACAGCAATTGAAAAACCTGTAAATAAAACGGTCGGGAAAGATTCCCGACCGCGCCCTGATTTTAAAAACTGCCCTGAAAGGACGGTTTTTTTATAAGTCGTAATATTTCTGAAATTCATACGGGGTGGGGCGCACCCGAATTTCATCTACTTCCTTGCGTTTCAATTTGATCCAGCTTTCCA
Organism: Candidatus Zixiibacteriota bacterium; assembly: GCA_028715215.1. Taxonomy (GTDB): domain Bacteria; phylum Zixibacteria; class MSB-5A5; order GN15; family FEB-12; genus JAFGNW01. Next base: position 8,602 of record JAQUSF010000062.1, on the reverse strand, counting down.
GCAAATCCTCGGTGAAAACACTGCCCTCAAGCAGATACTTATAATCCTGTTCCAGCGCGTTAAGGGATTTATTCAATGAAGTAGGTAAAAGGTGAATCTTGGACAGTTCCTTCGGGGACAATTCATCGAGATTTCGATCCAGGGGCTGACCCGGGTCGATTTTGTTTTTAATACCATCGATACCAGCCATGAGCATCGCCGCAAAAGCCAGATACGGGTTCATAGTCCCGTCAGGTGGGCGGAATTCGAAGCGCATCGTTTTTGGATTCCGCTGATATCCCGGAATACGAATACAGGCAGTCCGGTTGCCGACACCATAAGTTCCGGCTATGGGTGCTTCGAAACCGGGGACAAGGCGTTTAAAAGAGTTCGTGGAAGGATTGGTAAATGCCAGGACCGAATCAGCATGTTTTAAAAGACCACCGATATAGTAAAGACCGGTTTTAGAAAAACTGACCAGACCTTTTTTATCATAGAAAATGGAGCCGTTTTTATCTGCCAGATACTGGTGCACATGCAGACCCGAACCTGGTTCGTTGAAAAGCGGCTTGGGCATAAAAGTAGCCGACTTCCCCATCCGGAAACACTGATTTTTAATGATATATTTAATCAGCATTGCCTGGTCGGCCATCTTCGACATGGTTGAGAAGGTCACTTCGATTTCATGCTGACCGCCGCCGCCGACTTCGTGATGGTGATATTTCAAACCCACCCCGACTTCCGCCAGCATCGAGGTAATCTCCGAACGGAGGTTAAATGTCCGGTCCATCGGCGGCGCGACATGGTAACCCTTTTTATAAGGAATCTTATAGCCGAGATTTTCTTCATCCTTGCCGGAATTCCACTCGGCTTCCACCGAATCAAGATAGTAGAAGGCGGTTTCGGGACCCTGGAAGAAACTGACGTTATCAAAAACATAGAATTCAAACTCCGGTCCGAATATCGCCTGTGTGCCTTTTATTATTCTGGCCAGGTATTTCTCAGCGTCAGTGGCCACACGCCGGGGATTGCGGGAATAAGGCGTGATATGTTTGCCTATTTCCATGATATCACCGATAAACGAGATGGTGGGGCGTTCAAAAAAAGGGTCAATAAACACGGTCGAATCATCCGGAATAACAATCATATCGCCGCGTTCAATAGATGAAAAACCCGGCAACGAAGAACCATCAACCCCGACCCCGGAAACAAAAAGCGATTCATCGAGCGCCGAGACCGGCAGCGTAATATGATGCCAGGCGCCGAGCAGGTTGCTGAACTTAAGGTCAATATACTCGACCTTTTTATCCTTTACCAGCTTGGTTAACTTTTCCGACTTCATTTCTTTATCCTTCAAACAAAAAGTTATTATGCGCCTGAATATTAACACATTTTTTTTATTTGGCAAGGAGTTCGTGAACAATAAAAAAACTATATCGAAGCCTTTTATTTCATTATCTTCAAAAAACAAAACCATGAAAGGGAGTTATAATGAAATATTCGTTTCTTTTTCTAATCATTATCTTTTTTATCTTCATTTCCGTAAACGCTCAGGATTTATCGCTTATCGACAGTGCCCTTTCTCAAGTGAACCTGACAAGAAATGATATTCATTTTGACCAGGATGAAACAGCTGTCTGGGGCGGCGACCGCTGGCGAAGTCATTACTTTACCCTGTTTCATAACAATCCTTTCAAACTGCCCCTCCATAGCCTGATAAATCTGGAAACCTGCACCCGGGATATTACCGACCTTACCGCCCTGGTGGCGGGAGCCGGTCGGAGAATCGACTGCCCCGTTTTCAGGGGCTTGATTGGTGACCCGCTCGAGAAATACACCGGGTCGAATGACTCCACCCCCCGGGAGTCGCTTACCGGCAGTAAGAACGTCCTGGTCGGCAAAAAGTACAAACCCCTCCGGGAAAAGATCGATGCTCTGTACCTGATGACCCTTGACAACGATTTTACTTTCATAAAAGCACTGGCCGATTATAATCGAGGTAATTATCGGGATAAACTGTTTGAATATTTTGTCAGAGACAGTACCCGGCACAACGACCTGGTAGAAAGCCTGGCGGAGAAGCTGGATTTCAACCGCCTTATAGCCGGAGCCCAGGATATTGCAGGTCTGCTCAGCCCTATTGCCGACTCCCTGACGCCGGACTGCTTCCCGGATAAAAAAATCGAGATAAAAAGCCGCAAAGGACTGATTGTGGTCGGGTCAACTGGTTCGGATAAATTCGAATATATTATCCCGCCGCTTCTGATAATCGACGGCGGCGGCGATGACACGTACCGTATCAGTGGTTACCCGGACGATTACCCGCTTTCAATAATTATCGACCTGGCCGGCAATGACCGCTATCTTTCCCCCGACAGTTCCCGACCCGGAATCGGGGGCGCTATTCTGGGAATGGCAGTGGTCATTGACACCGAAGGCGACGACCTTTACCAGGGGCGGAATCTTACCCAGGGAGCGGGGCTGTTCGGGGTGGGTGCCATCCTCGATTTAAAAGGAAATGATATATACCTGGCGGATAATTTCTCTCAGGGTTGCGGGATATTCGGCGTCGGCATCCTGGCCGACAGCGCCGGCAACGATTCTCTTTATTGCCGCACCGCTTCGCAGGGTTACGGTTACACCCGCGGATGCGGTCTTTTGATAAATTTCGAAGGTGATGATAAGTACGTTGCCGAGGACAGTATCATTTTCAATCCCTCACCGCAAACACCGGAACACAATGCATCCCTTGCCCAGGGTGTTGGTTTCGGGAAGCGGGCAGATTATATTGACGGCCACAGCTGGGCCGGGGGGGTCGGTTGCCTTTGTGATATCCACGGGAATGACGTCTATTCCGCCGGGCTTTTCGCCCAGGGATGCGCCTACTGGTTTGCCGTGGGCATGCTTATCGATGGCGACGGCGACGATATCTATAACGGCGTCTGGTACGTTCAGGGTTCCGGGGCTCATTTCGGAGTTGGTTATCTTGACGATTTCGCCGGTGATGACCGCTACACCGCCAGTATGAATATGGCTATCGGAGCCGGGCACGATTTCACCCTGGGCTATTTCAACGAACGGGGCGGGAACGATACCTATCAAGCCCCCAATCTTTCCCTTGGCGGCGGTAATGCCAACGGGATAGGTATTTTTCACGACCATGCCGGTGACGATGATTATCAAACTCATGGCGGGACTACCCTGGGCCGGGCCAATGCCTCAGACAGCGGTACCCGACGCTACCTGAAAGTGTTCGGCATTTTTATCGACGGGGGTGGTAACGACATTTATCGCGAAGCTTATGCCGCCAACAACAGCCGCTGGCTGGGACCGCCTTCGGAAATCGAAAAACCCAATCCCTTCGAAATCGGGGTGGGCTTTGATAAATAGTCACAGCCAATAAAACCATATCGGGAGTAAACACACGCTATCGACGTTCGACCAGCAGGATACCGGACAGGATGAGCACCGTTCCCAGGCCGATTAGCAGGGATAACTTTTCCTGAAAGAAAATAACGCCGACAAAAATAGCCACCAGGGGAGTCATAAAAGCAATCAGGGCCACGGTGATGGCGCGGCTCCGCGCCAGTAACCAGTAATAAGCCAGGAAAGCAATTACCGAACCGAATATCGCCAAATAGATAATCGAACCGACTGTTTCGAAGGTGAAATGTATCGACGACCAGTCTTCGAAAAAAACAGCCGGCAGAATCAAAAGCACTCCCCCGCACAACATCTGCACCGTGGCGGTGATATATATGTTCGCATCCGAGAATTTCTCTTTGTGCAGTAACATGCCGTAAGCCGCGGCACCGGTTCCACCCAGCGCCAGCAGAGTGCCCAGAAAAATATCCCGCGCCGAGTGTAATGAATCAACGGAAATAAGAACCACCCCGACCAGACCCATTAGCAGTCCCAGCCATTCAAGACTTTTAAGTTTTTCTTTTTTTAATATCAGCCATGAAAACAAAGCCACAAAAAAGGGAAAGGAAGCAAAAACGATAGCCGCCAGGGCGGAATCTATATACAGCTCTGAAAAATAAATCAGGGCATAGCTCACGCCGTACATGTAAAGTCCGGGATAACCCAACCGCAGGAAATCTTTCCAGTTGCCGGGGTAAGAATATTTTTTTACCTGGACGATAAGAGCCAGCAATAATACGGCAAGAATAAACCTTAAACTGGAAGTGTACAGCGGCGGCGCCTGACTGAGCCCGATTTTAATGGCTATCCAGGTGGTTCCCCAGATGAGACAGATAACAATATAGAGAAATAATCTCATACCGGTTCAATAACGACAAATTTGATATCTCCGTCAATTTTTATAAAAGGTGAAATATCGCCTTAACAAATAATTATAAGCGGTTATTGAAAACATGTAAGAGAAGTTAAAAAAAATACCGGATTATATGATAAAATACTTGACAATATATGACACTGTTATATAATACCCGCTGAATTATTAAGGAGTGCTTCAATGGATTACAGCGATGGTATTATCAAGAATACGGAATTTTTTACTACCGCCGAACTGGCGGAAAAACTAAAAATGAATGTCCAGGTCATTACCCGCAAGGTCCAGTCAGGCGAGATTATGGCCTATAAGATCGGGAAAGACTGGCGCATCCCGGAACAATCGGTTCTGCAATGGTTGGAACAACATTCCAACCAGGCTAAAAACACCCCTAAAGAAAAAGTAATCAAAAATTTCGTCAAAGACGACCATATTGAAATTTTACCGGCCAAGCGCAGCAAACGCAAGTACCTGCTCGAATATATCCTGGCTCAGTTCGAATCCAACCGGGATTATTCCGAAACCGAGGTAAACAATATCGTCGGTCGTTACCACGAGGACTACGCCACTGTCCGCCGGGAATTCATCATGGAAAAAATGATGGAGCGGTCAGGGGGTATTTACCGCCGCCTGCCCGGTTACAAATTATCCGACTGAAAAAAAAGAGCTTTTATCATTTGATAAAAGCTCTTAACAAAAAAAATCAACCGCCCGGTGGTTGCGGAGCGTTACTCCTGTTCATCGTGCCCAAGATGTGTTGCAAGACCGGGTCGCTTAGGTTCCGTTTGTACGGGGCGATAATGGAGGCGGCTCTTTGCATCTCGGTATATCGGCCCATTTGTGCGAGGACCGAAACCAGGTTGCGAAAGGCCAGAAGTTCATTGGGATTTATCAGGAAACCCTGCCACAGCAGTTTCGCCGCCTCTTCAAGCATGGCCGCGTCGTTTTTCCGATGAGCAATCTCATATTTTATCAAACCCAGGTTCTGGACATATTCCTGATTGAGGCCATCCCACTGCACATATATCTCGAGCGTGTCCTGGGCTTTCAGCAATATTTCCATTGCCCCGGCGCTGTCACCTTCGGTTTCAAACTGATGGGCAAGCAGGTAGTATGTCTGCCAGAATTCGGGATAAACATCGACCATTTTTTCAAGAATAGCCATGGCGCTGTCATTTTTTTGCCGTTGCCTGAGGGCGTCGTACAGCTGGATAGCCCGGTTGCCCATCAGGCTGAACAAACCGGTGGCGTTATCGTCGCGATAAACCCGGGGTCCGTTAAGTCCGGTAAAAGCATAGGTGTTCATGAACAGGTCATACCCTTTATCGACGTCAATCAAGCCCTCGGCGGGTTCCCGCTCCAGCTTGTAGAGCATGCCAATTGTTACTGCCCGTTCACGCAGCTTGAGGGGTGATTCGGCATAAGGCGGCGTCGAGAAATAAATCGGGCTTTGCCACTTGTTTTCGATGATTATCTCATCCATCATCATGTCGCGGACGGCAATGCCGTCGGGCGTGAAAGCCTGAAGATACGTCATCCGCTTGCGGGGTTTGTCGTAAAACTGTTTCAAAGCCCGACCGAAAACCACGCCCGGCTGGAATTCATAAGGATACCATAATATCTGCTCGTCATTCAGGGAGATCGGCACGTTGTAACGGTCTTTCATCTGCTGGATATACCAGTCGGTATTTAAGAGCGAAAGGTTGACCACCCGAATATCCTTACGATAATCATAAACTTCCTGAAGACACCATACCGGGAAGGTGTCGTTATCGCCCGAGGTGAAAAGGATGGCATCCTTATCGCAGGTGTCGAGAATATTTTTAGCATAAATAAGGGGCAGATAGTTTTGAGAGCGGTCGCTGGGGTAATAATTATTGGCTAGGGCAAAACCGGGCAGAAAGCACAGAACCGTGGAAACATAAACCACCATTTTTTCCGTCCCCGGTTTTAATTGTTGCATTTTTCCCCGGACCAAAGTTATCAAAGCCGCTATACCCAGGCCGATGGCGATTCCGAAAAACACGAACGCCGGGGTAAAGAAATAATCACGATTACGCACCTCAAGATATGCATTATCAAGGCGCGGTTCGAACATCGTCCCGTCGGCAAAATTCATATAGAGTATCAAACCCGCTGAACATATCAGAAAGAGGGTGAAAAAAGGCAAGCCCATTTCGAGTCTTTTCCTGATGGCCACGTATATTCCCAGAAGTCCGAGAACCAAAAGGACCGTGAAGACGATTCCCGGCTGCGAATACTGTTCCTCGAAATAGGACCAGAAGCCCATGTGGGGATGGCGGCCGAACTGGTTTTCCCACTGCCCCCGACGCTGAAACATCCGGTCCACCATCGACTGCTGGCCATATTGTTTGCGGTCGAGAAAATCAATGAAGGTTCGGAAACTCCGGGAAGGATTGTTTTCGTCGATACGGGGATTGAGGCTGGAGCGAATCGGGATAAACAGGTGTACCGAAAACCCGATAACGGCCACCAGCAGAATGGCCATAGCCGGTTTCCATGCCAGGCGCCAGCCGTACCGCCGGGAAAGCATCGCCATGACAATCAGTATTACCAGGCCCAGAGGCATGATAATCATAAAATTCATGAAACTGGTCATGATACTGCTGATAGCACCCACCGCCACCATAATACCCCAGTTGATTTTTCTATACAACAGGATAACCAGGATCAAAGCCAGCACACCGGTAGCGGTATAAAAGGCTTTAACTCCGCCCCGGCCATCGGCAAAAACAACGATTAAGAGCAATTCGACAATAATGAAACTGCAGACTAAAAGCCAGTCTCGCGGGACGGCATCATCTTTCAAAAGAAAGAAAACAGCGCAAATGGGTACCACCAGAAAGACGGTCAGGTGAATCCCGACGCCTACCAGAGCCAGGTAGAATACCAGAATCATCGTTTGGTACGCTTTTAATGTGCCGCGTTCCTCATAATAGCGCACTGTCAGCCACATCATCATTACCATCAGCGCCAGAGCCAATCCGTACACTTCGGCTTCGACGGCATTTCCCCAGTTGGTTTCGGAGAAAGCGACAAAAAAGCCCGCAGCGATACCACCGGTATAAGCAATCAAACGATTCAGGAAAGCGTCTTTTTTCTCTGCAAAAAAATATCCGACCAGGCGCACGGTCAAAAGATAACTGAACATGGCGGTAAAAGCCGAGGAAATCACCGACAGGTAGTTAACGCGATAAGAGATATCAGCCACGAAGGGAATAATGGAAAAGAGACGACCTAAAATTATAAATAAGGGTGAGCCCGGCGGGTGCGGGATACCCAGTATATAAGAGCACGCAATAAACTCCCCGCAGTCCCAGAACGAAAATGTTCGTTGCACGGTCAGAGCATAAACAATAAATGAGCCCAGAAAGACCAACCCCGCCAGCATGGCGTTGGTCCGGTCAAATGTTTTTTTATCATTCATATTTTATAACACCTTACCACATCCAATTATCAGTCAAGGGTGACCAGTTAACATGTAACGGCTTACGAACCTCCGATATTAAGCAGCCGCTGCAGGTAGGGGTCGGTCAAATTCCGCTTGTATTGAGCCGTTTGCCGGGCAGCTCTCTGGAGTTCGTCGTATCGGCCCAGCTCCGCCAGTACCGACGCCAGTTTCTTGAAAAGAATGGTGTTGTCGGAATTGCCGTTGAACGACCGCCACATCAGTTGCAAACCTTCCTCGATTTGCGACTGGTTGTCGGCGCCCCGCCCCAGTTCTACCAAAACCATCCCGTAATCCTGCATGTAATAAAGATTATTCGGGTAAGCCTCATGCAGAGCTTTAAAATTCTCATGACATTTTATGAGAATATCCTGAGAGACAGCAGTGTCGCCTTTCCGAAGAGCCAGGTCGGAAATGACAAAATAAGGCTGCCAGAATTCCGGATATACCTCGACCATTTTATAAAGCAGGGCATTAACGCTGTCGGTTTTTCCGGTTCTCAGGAGTTCGTTGACAATGGGCATCACACTGCCGCCGTAAGTTATGGCGAAATCCCTGGTGGCGCTGTGGTCGCGATAAACCCGGATATCGTTCAACCCGGTGTAGCGATACCTGTTCATGAACAAATCATAGCTCCGGTCGGCATCCACCAGATTCTCTTTGGGTTCCCGTTCGAGCCGGTACAAGAGGCCCACCCGGGTGGCCCGGCTGCACAGGTTGAGCGGCGATTCGTCGTAAGGCGGCGACGAGAAATAAAGGGGCGCCTGCCAGCAATTTTCTATGACAATCTCGTCAACAATCATGTCCTGGACCCGCAGTACCCGGTTGTTGTACATGGTCGCCTGCATATATGCCATCCG
>JAQUSF010000146.1 GCA_028715215.1 Candidatus Zixiibacteriota bacterium | reverse complement strand
TCACCGACCAGATTGTTCTCGATACTTTCAAGAAGAACCGATCCCTGACCCGCTGGATAAAAATGGCGCAGGAAAAAGTACCTTTTCAGGGACTGCCCGCCCGGGTCTGCTGGCTCGGTTACGGCGAACGAGCTTTGTTTGCGGATATCATGAATAATTATATAAGCAAGGGTAAAATCAGCGCTCCGGTCGTTATCGGCCGGGACCACCTTGATTGCGGTTCCGTCGCCTCACCGTATCGTGAAACCGAGGGCATGCTCGACGGCTCCGATGCCATCGCCGACTGGCCACTTTTAAACGGTCTTTTAAACTGTGCTTCCGGCGCCAGCTGGGTGTCGATTCATCACGGCGGCGGGGTGGGTATCGGCAACGCTATCCATGCCGGGCTGGTGGTTGTCGCCGACGGCACCAAAGAAATGGCGCTGCGCTTGAATCGCGTCCTGACCAATGACCCCGGCACCGGCATCGCCCGCCATGTCGATGCCGGCCACAAAGAAGCCGTCAGGTTCGCCAAAAATAATAAAGTCAAGATTCCGATGATGAAGTAGCGCCTGAAAAGTAAAATTCATTGCTTTTCGAAGCGGACATGATACTGAAAAGAATTAAAGCCGAGAGTGTTATTTATTATACGGCTTTAATTCTTTTTTTTGTTTTGCACCTGTACCGCTTGACCGCACCGCCCAACGGGTATCATAAATGGCGGGAGTCCGATACCGCCGCGGTAACCCTGAATTATATACAGGATAAGCTGTCGTTTTCTAATCCCCGCACCAATGAACTTGGTACGTCGCCTGACCGGGTGGCGATGGAATTACCGCTTTATTGCTATGCGGGAGCGAAACTTGGTCGTTTCACCGGGGACAATCATATCGCCTTGCATCTGTTGAGCGTCCTGGCCGGGCTTGGCGGACTGGTTTTTTTATTCCATATCGTTAAATTATTGTTCGACCGATTCACAGCTTCGCTGGCCGTCTGGGCGATGGCTTTTTCACCGCTTTATTTTTATTATAGTTTTAAAATGATGCCGGATATTCTCATGCTCGGTCTGGGTCTGGCCGGGGTATATCTGTTTTTATTTTTTATCCGAAAAAAATCCTGGCCGGGTTTCGCCGTATCAGCCGTTTGCCTGGCGGTGTCGGCCTGTCTCAAACCCCTGATACTTTCGATTTATCTGCCGTTGTTTTATCTGGTATGGCAAAAAGGGGATAAGAGAATCAGGAGCCTGATATTTTTTGCCCTTTATACTATTCTTACCCTTTTACCTCTGGCCGGGTGGATTAGATATTCCGGATGGCTGTCCGACCGAACCGGCGCCGTGTTTGATTTTTATCATTACCTTGATAACCTTTTTTTAAAAAAAATATTTATCCAGTGGCCGTTCGAGCTCTGGGTCGGCTGGCTTCTGGTGCCGGCTTTTATCTGGGGGCTGTACCGGCTTGTAAAAAACCGCCGGGCGGGTTTTTTTCTGGTATGGATGCTGGCTTCACTGGTGGCCGTCGTTCTGGTTGCCCGATACTCCCGGCATCATGATTACTACAGCCTGATATTCATTCCGCCGCTGGCTATAATAACCGGTTATGGTCTGAAACAGTTTTATACCTGCGGAAACTGGCGGCGGACGGTTACGATAATACTGATAATACTCGCTCCGTTCGGTGCCTTCTTCCGGGTCAAGGAACGTTTTGGGGAAATGGAGACCTTTTATACCGTAAGAAACGCCGCCGACGAGAATATACCCCGCGGGGATAAGGTAATCGTTGAGGATAACACCCGGGGGGCGGTTCGTCTGTACGAGCTGAACCGCCGTGGCTGGTATATTCGTGACCGAAATGACCTGTCGCATATTGAACAATTCGTAACGGAGGGTGCGAAATATATCGTTCTGGAAGAACCTCTGGAAAAATCCGGGGTTGTTCTCAGAAAGTACTTTTCCGATTGTGCGGTCAGGCTGGGAACATTATATTGTTACCCTTTGAAAGAAGCGTTGTTAAACCGCAGTGAACCCTAAGAGGTTATTTTTGAAAAATAATTTCCCCGTTCCCCTGGTCGTTATGCTTTTAATAGCCCTGTTTTCATGCCACAGCGACGAAATTGATACCAAAGGCACTGATTACGCGCCCCTGGCTTATTTTGATAAATGTGAAACTTTTAACTATGATATCCCGTCACTGGCTTTCGGTGATTTGCCCAATATCGGTTATTCTATGGAAGCCATCCATGATACCGCTGAAATCAGGGACGACGACGGAGTTCTGCTTTTTGAATGGGAAAACCGTTTCTATTATCACCCGGTAGCTATTTGTCATCGTACTTTCGCCTTGCTGGGCGCTTATCATTACCGGAAAGACACCATTTATCTTAATATGGCCAAAAAGCATGTTGACCGTCTGGTAAAGGAAGCGGTGGATATTAACGGGGCGCTTTTTTATCCTTATCATTTCGACTACCGGGTGCATAAACGTCAGGATGCCCTGCTTCCGGCGCCCTGGTTTTCCGGGATGGCGCAGGGTGAGGCTTTGAGCGTGCTGGTCAGGCTTTATAAGGTAACTTCGGATTCCACCTGCCTCGACGCCGCCCGCCGGACTTTTCTTTCTCTTCAACGAATGAAGGAAGCTGATAGTCCCTGGGTGAGTTTTATCGATGACCGGGGATGTTTCTGGATAGAGGAATATCCTTTAGACCCGCCGAGTATGACCCTTAACAGTTTTATCGCCGCCATTTTCGGCGTTTATGATTATTACCAGTTGACGCAGGATGAAAAGTCCCGGATTATGCTTGTCAATTGCTTTAATACGGTGAGAAATTATATTCCTCTTTTCCGTCGTCCCGGCCGGGTGAGTTATTATAATCTCCGGTTTCAGCATTATGACGCCGGGTATCACCTGTTTCATATCAAACAGTTGCGTCAGCTGGCCAAAATTGCAGGCGACGCTTTTTTCAATCAATGGGCGGACTCGCTCCAGAAAGATTACGACCCTGAGAATGTTGAAAGATAGAGTTGACGAAGTAACGAAGATAAGTATTTTATAGTTATGAGTATCGAGAAAAAAACCACCCTGTTGATTAAGAATATCGGTCAGCTGGTGACTCTGGCCGGAGTGGCTCCCCGATATGGTACGGCCATGAATGACCTGGGGCTGATCGAAAACGGCGGCATTGCCGTTGCCGGCGAAGAAATTCTCGCGGTCGGGAAGTCCGACGAGGTTGAAGGTCATTCACCGCTGGCGGAGCACTGCACAGTCATTGATGCTGATGGCGCGGTGGTCACTCCGGGTCTGATTGACCCCCATACGCACCCGGTCTTTTCCATGACCAGGGAAAAGGAATTTGAAATGCGCGTTCAGGGTAAAACCTATATGGAAATTGCCCGAAGCGGCGGCGGCATCAGGGCGTCGGTCCGGGACTTAAGAACCACCCCGGCCGAGGTTCTCAAAGAAAAAACCAGAAAACGGCTCGATACTCTTTTGAAACACGGTATTACCACCCTTGAAGCCAAGTCGGGTTATGGGCTGTCCACCGAGGCGGAGATTAAATCCCTGGAAATAATCCGGGATCTAAACGAGGTGCACCCGATCGATTTAATACCGACTTTTTTAGGCGCTCATGAAATACCGGATGAGTATCATGATGATGTCGAGGGTTACATCAAATTGATTAGCGAAGACATGCTGCCGCAGGTGATGGAAGGTAAACTGGCCGAGTTTTCCGACATTTTCTGCGAAGAAGGGGTTTTTGATATCGACCAGTCGCGGCGGATTCAGAGTGCCGCCCGGCAAGCCGGGTTGAAATTGAAATTTCACGCCGACGAATTAAAATCCACCGGCGGCGCTGAATTAGCCGCTTCCATGAAAGCCGTCTCCGCGGATCATCTGGTTTATGTCTCCGAAGAAGGGATAAAGGCCCTTGCCCGAAGCGGAACGGTGGCGGTACTTTTACCCGGCACGACTTTTTCTCTGGGGGGAAAACAATATGCGCCGGCGCGGAAAATGATTGAAAGCGGCGTGGTCGTAGCCCTGTCAACCGACTGCAACCCAGGTTCCAGTTATACCGAATCGTTGTCCATTATTGTCAGCCTGGCGGTTCTGCAAATGAAAATGACCACCGCGGAGGCGATTACAGCGGTAACCGTCAACGCCGCCTGTGCGGTTGACCGGGCGGGGAAAATTGGTCAGCTGATACCAGGAATGCTGGCGGATATCGTTATCTGGGATATGGCTGATTATCGTGAACTGTCATATCATTACGGTGTCAACCTTGCCAGAAAAATAATCAAAAGAGGGAAACTGGTCGTAAAAGAATGACCGAACGGAACCTTCAGCCCTTAAACAGGTTATAATAAATGATGAAATATGCGCTTCCCGTCAAACTGTTAATATTTACTCTTTTTTTATCCGGTTGCGGTGTTTATACGCTTAACCCTCGCGGTAAATCGGACATAAAAAATATCGCCGTCGAGCCCTTCGAAAATAAAACCAATGAATTCGGCCTGGCCGACATAATTACCGAGATTGTCATTGATGCCTTTATTGCCGACGGAAGTTTGAAAGTCGTGTCGCTTGAGAATTCCGATGCCTACCTGGTCGGAACCCTGACCCGCTATGAACGGGTTCCCAGCAAGTTCGATGAAAATGACCAGGTGGAGGAATACAAGGTGCTGATGGATTTTGAAATTGCCCTTAAAAATCCCAAGGATGATTCTGAAAAATGGCGTGAAAAAATAACCCAGGAAGGTATTTACAACGCCCTTGATGAAACCGAGGAAGACGGTCAGGAAAGAGCCGGCCAAAGACTGGTGGAAGCTATTATCAACAAGACTACGAAATCCTGGTAAATTAAATGTTTTATTTATGTTTTATTTGTTATATTAAAAAAAATAACGCATCCGGTTAAGACATACAAAAGGTGACTATGAAAAATCCAAGATTTATTACGGTATTTTCATTATTGGTTCTTCTGGTGGTCATAACGATAAGCCCTCTGGGGGCCAGGGATATTAATTCCCGGGTCGGCACCAGCGCCTTTCCTTTTCTAAAAATTAATATTGGTGCCCGGGCTGTCAGTATGGGTGGCGCCTTTACGGGTCTGGCCGACGATGAGACCTCTCTTTATTATAACCCGGCGGGGATAGCGTCGCTGGAGGGAAGACGTCTGGTCGCGGATTACCATAATTATTTTGTGGACCTTCAGTCCGGTTTTGTCGGCTATATTCATCAGTTAAATGAAAAGAATTTTTTCGCCGGATATATCAATTATCTCAATTATGGCACCTTCATCGAAACCGATGAACTGGGCAATGTCACCCCGGAGGGTGAATTCGGCGGGGGTGACCTGGTGCT